>JAUNXN010000175.1 GCA_030539795.1 Methanobrevibacter sp. | reverse complement strand
AATTTAGAAAGGAGTATGGGAGGTAAATAATGGCTAGGAAAGGTCTTGGAAAAGGGTTAGACGTATTGATTCCTGATTTTTATGATGAAGATTTTGATAGTAATTCCCCTCAATCTCTAGAAGATTTATTAAATGAAGAGAAAGATACTGCTGATGATGTAGAGGATTCTGTTGATGAACAGGAACAAAAAAATATATTTGAAGATTTAGAGGATGAAGATGATCGAGAAGATAATCATAATGCCGGTTCGGACAGTCAAGAAGTTCAAGTGGATAAAAGCGAATCCGAAGACGTACATAGCGATGAAGGTTCTGGAGAAGGGTTACAAACACTACAAGAAATCAAAATCCAAGAAGAACATGTAGCTGAAGTTAAAGCTATTGTTGATAAGAATCCAAGAATAACCTTATGGTCTTCACGCTCTTCAGCGGTGTTCAGATATTTAAGAAAAACAGAACCCGAATTTAGTATTTCAAAAGAGGCATCACTTCTAATTGAAGAGGCGGTTGCCAAAAAGTACCCTGAAATATGGGCATTATTCGATGACTACTGAATTTTTTTTAGAATCTATTTACACTTGAAACTGTAGACAATATATTTGATTTAAAATATATTGTATATTGATTTTTTCTATTATTTTACTTGTTTTTTACATAATTTTAATCGAAAATAATTCTTTTATTTATAAGATTATTCAATGTAAAATCTAGAAGTCAAATGTGGTTTGGTATTCACCGCTTATTTTAATGTAGGGCTCGGCCCTATCTACCACAACCCCTAATTTCCTAAGCTGTTCTTTATTGGAGAATGGCATTTTTTTCCTAATAGAAATTATTTCTCGGGCTGATTTCACTCCTATTCCAGGCACCCTTATAAGTTCTACAAATGGTGCGCTGTTGATTTCTACAGGAAATATGTCCATATTTTTTGCGGCTAAAATCTTTGGATCCTGGTCAAGGGACAACTTATCGTTTTCATCAAATACCAATTCTTTCACTTTATAATGGTAATCGTTAAGCAGACTGTCGGCATTGTACAGTTTTGCGGTTCTGTCGGTTGAACAGGCCATTTTGTTTGAAAATTCTGTCTCTTCAATCGGAGTGAATGCGGAAAAGTATGTCCTTTTCAGGTCTGATTTTTTGTAAATTTTTTCCATTCTACTTAATATTTCCTTGTCGCTTTCATCGTTTGCTCCGACAATCAGCTGTGTTGTGTGAGTAGAATTTGGATATGTTGTGCTTTTGTTCTGAAGACTGTTAATCCAGGATAGCCTTTTTAAAATATCCTTGTTATAATCTTTAGTGGAAGACAGTTCGGCAAGACCTGACGGAGTAGCGGCCTCTATATTGATGCTGACCCTGTTAGCTAGTGCCATTGCTCTGGTAATCGAATCTTTGCTTGCTCCCGGCACGACTTTAAGATGGATATAGTCATCATAGCCATATTTGTTTCTCAGTAGATGAACGGTTTCTATCTGCTTTTCCATAGTGGATTCCACATCGCCCGAAATGCCTGAACTTAGAAACAGTCCGTTTACCAAACCTCTATTGTAGTATCCAAGAAACGCCCGGGCAAGCTCTTCAGGTGATAGTTCAAGTCTTGTAAAGTCTCTTTTTGATTGGTTAATGCAGTATTTGCAATCGTTTTTACATTTGTTTGTTAAGAGTGTTTTAAAAAGAGGAATCTTACATCCGTTATGACCTATCGCTTCATATATTCCCGGCAGGTTGACCTGTGAACTTTTGTTGTGGCTGACATAGTCGCACAGATCATATTGTGCAGAATCCGTAAGGACTTTCATCTTTTCTAATGTACTCATATATATAATATATATTATTATATTAAATAAAAATTGAGTTTTAAAATATTTTTGGGATTCTTAGTTAAAGTTCATTTAGTAATAACTTTGTTATACAATTTTCAAATCTTAATGTAAAATTTATATTACATTTTTATATAGAAAAACTGTTTTTTTTAACCCATAAGTTTAGTATTTTTCTTGATGTAATATATTATATTCAGATAATTTTTGTTT
>JAUNXN010000071.1 GCA_030539795.1 Methanobrevibacter sp. | reverse complement strand
ATCATTGCGAGAATGAATGACAGGTTGCTGCCCCATTCATTTTTATCTTGTGACATAATTAATTTCCTATACTATTATATCAAGTATTTTTGTAATTGGAAAGTTAAAAAGTTTTATATTTAAAAAAAAGAAGTTAAATTTTAAAAGTAATAAAAAAATCAATTTAAACCAATAATATAATTGGCATAAATTAAACATATGTAAAATAAATTTAGCATCCTCCTATGGATTGTCCATGCTTTCGGCGGAAGTTCCGACTGAAATCTTTTCAAGGACTGAGGATCCGTAGTGAGGCAATATCACAAGACCTATTATTGTTGCCATCCAGAATGAGATGAGCCTTTCAATCAATGTGACCGGTGCTGCAAGGGATAGTGATATTCCTGCCTTTGAATAGAACCCTACCATCACACCGTCAACCGCTCCAAGACCTCCCGGCAAGAGGGGAATCATACCGACAAGTGAAGCGATGATGAAAACCTCCCCGATTACGATGACGTTCAAAGTGGCTCCGAAGGCAAGGAAAACTATGTATACACGCAGAATCTCGAGCACCCATATCACGAATGACAATGGGATTGTATAGTACAGACCTTCCTGTTTGAGATGAGCACCTTCATGGTTTCCTGAAATCCGAATATGTTGTCGTGAATGGTCTTCT
Source organism: Methanobrevibacter sp. (assembly GCA_030539795.1). Taxonomy (GTDB): domain Archaea; phylum Methanobacteriota; class Methanobacteria; order Methanobacteriales; family Methanobacteriaceae; genus Methanocatella. The sequence continues at coordinate 7,453 of JAUNXN010000071.1, read as the reverse complement.
CCATGTTTTCTGAACCCTTCTTGTACACCCTGTTTACAATCCTTAAAACGAATTTCTCAATCTTGTATCCGAAATTCGGATTGATGCATAAATAGATTAGAATGCCTAAGATTGCAACGATTGCAATCACCGCCAAAATAAGAACGATTAGAAGCCATGTTGGCATCTGGAAGTAGAACACGGTACCTGCAATTGTTATTATTGCAAGAACGATGAACGGAAATGTGTCAAGCATCCTATCGGCCACAACGGTAGCCAATGTGTCCTTAAGGTGGGAGTCATGCTCCTCTGCAAGGATGTATGCCCTTACAGGCTCTCCGCCTCCACGACCGGAAGGTGTGATGTTGTTCACCGCAAGGCCTACCATTGTGATTGGCAGGAGCTGTTTGAAACTCACCTTGATGTCTGTGATGTTAATAATCCATTTCCATCGTAGGTTGTACAATATATAAGTGAAAATCTGCACACCTATGGCCAATGCAATTAATGCCTTATTGGCGTTCTTCAATGTGATGATTATCTTATCTATCCCTACAAAATAAAGCATTACCGCCAGAATTGCGATACTTAAAATGATAAAAAATCCAGATTTCTTGTCCCTGGTTAATATATAACATTTATTACATTATAAAAATTTTGAATTGGTGAAACTCAATCTATAAATTCCAACCCCACGAGAATAGCTGAGCAATAATCATAATCATGAATATAAAATATAGTAGAGACTTTTGTAGTTTAAGTATTAAACAGATTACTTTTTTGAAAAATAAGTAGCAATTAAAAAAAAAGCTTTAAAATCAGAATGGGAAAACTCCCATTCCTTTTCACAAATCTTTTACCATGATAACACATGGCCAACATCTAAGATGTCTAACCTATTTTATGAATTTTATCATATTTAAAGTCTTTTATTAAAATGTTTAAAAATAAAATTAAAACAATTTTATCATTTAAAAACAACTTTACAAATCAAATACAATCCCACATTAAAAAATACTGCCTTACTTAAATAATAAGAGCAATAAAGACTAAATTCTAAATGTTAATAAAACTTATTCACAAATCTTATGAAATTATGAAATTCAAAGTAACGGTGATAACAATGGTCGAAGATATGGTTTTAGCAATTGCATATTTTATAATTGCAATCCATTATCTCCACCTAGCCATAGGATAACTGGCAAATAGTTGTGTTAAAAACATAGTTATGGTTTTAAATGAATGATATTAACTAAACAATTAATGGACTAGTTTTCGCACTGCATTTATAGTTTTAAGCACAGCTAATATTTTCCAAAATCAATGAAATCAATTGGATGATTATATCTTTTATCCTCAGGAGGCAACTGCATATAATCACCATACAATTCAGTTAAAATCTTATCATAATTTTTATGGACATTAACATGAATATCCTCAAATTTGACTTTTGCAACCTCTTTAAAATCGTTTTTATCATATATCAATGGATATTCATGAGCCATAGCTGAAATATCAAATACGTTTTTAGCATTAACATCAGCGTATTTATTTAAAAACTTCAAACATCTTTTATTTAATTTGGACGGATTTAAACTTAAAAAATGCAAAACATGATATACAGAATGTGAAATGACCTTTGAAGCAAACGGCAAATCATCTAACCTTATCTTAGACATTATCAATAAACGATTATATAGGAATGCTTTCTTAAGCTGATAAGAACGCTTATATTTATTGTCTGTCAAATCATCAAGAACAAAAATATCAATATTGAATCCTATAGTGAAATCCAGCTGGTCCGCCCATTTCTCTTCAAATCGTGTATTTTTAAGATTTAATTTAGCAAAAAAGTAAGGATAATCATCATGAGATTCATTTGACAGCAGATCATATTTTTCATTGGATGAAAACAGCTTTTTGAATCTTTCAAATTCGCTTCTTAGCATGCATACATCCAAATCATCATCCCAGGGGATGAAACCGCTATGCCTTATTGTTCCCAATAGGGAACCTGCATACATGAAATAGGTAATATCATTTTCATCACAAAAGCTGATTAAATCCTTTAAAATCATCAGTTCAACATCATGAATATGCTTTAAGGTTTCATCATCATATTTTTTAAGTTTCACATTATCACAGTTATTTAAGGAATTTCATAAAGTTTTCTTTATTTTCAATTGCAGTAGTTGTTGGCCTTCCCAAATCCTTTCTGGAGCCTATTGAAGACATGATTTCAATGAATGAAAGTTCATTTCTTGATTTTGCCAATGCCAATTCCTTATCCAAATCGTCAAAGTTATCTACTGAAACCGCATATGAATAACCGCAGGACTTTGCAACATTAACCAAATCCATTGTTGAAGCTACGGTAGGCATTCCTCCAACGGTTTCATGAGCACTATTATTTATTACAATATGCACTAAATTATTCGGTTTCACATTACCGACAACAGCTAGAGAACCCATATGCATCAATGCCGCACCGTCACCGTCAATACACCATATTTTCTCATCAGGCTTATTGATGGCAACACCCAAAGCAATTGAGGACGTATGCCCCATTGAACCAACAGTCAAAAAGTCATACTGATGTCCCTGATTATTGGATTCCCTGATTTCAAAAAGCTCACGGCTGGCCTTGCCTGTTGTTGAAACGATCGGGTTTTCACCAGTCACTCTAACGATATGTTCAATAATCTCTTCACGAACCATATCGTTGTCATTTTCATAAACAACCTTTTCATCATAGGTTAAGGCGTTTTTGCGAACTACAAAAGCAACACTCTTGCCGGAATCCAAAATCTTATTATAATCATCCATCACGGATTTAAGTTCTTCCACACCAGTATCTTCACCGATTACAAAATTTTCTATATCCATTAAATCAAGCAAATCACAGGTAATTTGGCCTTGATAGATATGCTGCGGCTCGTCATGAACTCCCGGCTCACCACGCCAACCGATAACAAAAATGCAGGGAATTGCATAAACATTATCATTTAACAGAGAAGCGACAGGATTTATGATATTTCCTTCACCACTATTCTGCATATAGACAACCGGAACATTGCCCGTAGCCAAATGATACCCTGCAGCCAAAGCAGTGCAGTTACCTTCATTGGCCGCAATTAAATGATGCTTTTCATCAATACCATAGGTATTCATCAAATAATTGCATAATGCCTTCAGCTGTGAATCCGGAACACCAGTGTAGAAATCACAACCCAAAATATCTACAAAATCTTCAACATTCATTGTACTGTCCTACTTATTCAATTGTGGAGTGATTATTTCATCTATAAGGAACTCAGCAGTTTTTTCGATATCGTCATATTTGACTTCCTTAGGCAAATCAACACCAAATGCCTTATCAACTTTACAAATCAAATCATCAGTGTAAATCAATGTTGCATCGCGGATATCTTCAACACCGTCCAATGCCAATGATTCGCGATTGGCCTTATCCATCTCATCAAATGTGAATACTGACTCATCAATCCAAGCGGAAATATTTCCATCCTTATAACCGATGATTACAGGATATCCTCCAATATGGCCAAATACTCCCGGTGCAAATACCTTTTCATCTTCACCAGTACGGATCGCATCAATGACTGCGCTGATGATGCGATAGTTACTAGAAGCGTTCATCATGTTCCTTTTTTGGTCAACAGGCATGCTGATGGAACATCTGCTGAATATCTCATCATGAGGAATGTCCTTTTCTTCTCCTTTGTAGTAGATTTTAAGAGGCAAGTCAACACCTTCGGTTTGTCCTTCCTTACTGATTACAACATCATGGAAGTGAGCTGCAGCAAAATTAAAGTCAACATTCCAGAAATCGTCAACACCTAAAATATCTGCTACTGCAAACTTCATTCTTGGAATCAAATGGTTTAAGTTTCCACTACCGAAGTCAGGATATGCCTTTCCAGCACTTCTAAGCCATGGAATAACAGCATCAGAATATGAGGTGTTGATGACAACAGCATCAGTGTCTGCCTTGTCGCATGCTTCCATAATGTTTTTAGTGAACTTGATGGATAATGGAGTCCAAATACCATAAGCACGCACGTTATGCCAGGAAATGCTTCCGTATTTAATTCCTGCATATGCTCTGCTTGAGTTTACAATGAAATCAGGACTGTATTTGGAGATTACCTTTTCAATTGAGTCAATGTCGTTTAAGTCAACACCCGCTTCAACAATGATTTGAGATTTATTAACTTCGCGAATAAGACCAGCAACACGTACGATATTCACATCGGATTGCATTTTTTCCTGGTTTCTTCCAACAACAACAATTTTTATTGCAGGGTCATTTTTACTTACTAAAAAGTCCAATAAATAGGTTCCTACACTTCCTAAACCTATAATCATAACAGTTATGTCATCATCTTTCACATGTTTTTCAACGATTTTCAATCTTTCATCTAAAGTTTTCATTTTAATTTTCCTCCCAGTAATCTTTTATAAGCTGATAATCATCACGGGTATTGCAATTAACCCAATGCCTTAATCCGATAATCTCGATATCCTCATTATTTTCTACCAAATCAAAATATTTCTGGATTATGCCCAGATTGGTGTCTTCAACAATGTTTTCATAGAAATTGTCATTGGCTACTTTTAATAATTTCATATCATTAAATTTCCAGGTTTGGCCTGAATTGAAAATGGCTTTAAACGGTTCATCTAATGACAATAATCCATGATCGCTGTTGAAAAGGTAATGATATTCATCATTCTCATTTTGATATAGCACCACAGCCTTATTTGAATAAATCGGTTCATAATTAAAGGTCAGCACATTCTTATCTGACATGACAACCTCATTAAATGAATCATAATCAATGTCCAAATCCCCTTCTACAAACAATATCTCATCAATATCATTGAAATTATCCAATGCTTCCTTGATTCCAAGATATAAACTATAGCCTGAACTCAAATCACTGAAATGGTCATTGTAAACAAGAGAGATTTTATCCTGCAGTTCTGTTGAAATGTTATTTTCAACATACTCTTCCAAATCGGAGTATTTATATCCACCAACAATAATTATTTTATCACAATAATCCAATTTTTTAAGCATTTGATAAATTAGGGTGTTTTGAGGATTTTCTTCATAGTATAAACATTTCAATATCTTATTTTCCTCAGGAATATCTTTATTAAATCTGCTGGAAATGCCTGCGACTGTAATAATCGAAATTTTCAAATTTACTCACCTAATTTTTTGTGTAATTTTGAACACATTCATCCAATCCCTTATTCAAATCAACAATAGGTTTCCAATTGGTTCTTGTCCTAATCTTTTCTGTGGACAGCAATCTTCTTTCAGGATCGGATTCACGGTAGCCTTCAAATTTAATTACGGGCTCATCAATGCCCATTTTTTCAGCAATTAATTTTGTCAAATCTATAATTGAAATTTCCTCATCGGTTGCAACATTATATATTGTGCCGTCAAGTGCTGAATCTGTTTTGGCCAATGCCAATACTGCACTGCAGCTGTCATAATTGTTTAAAAATGTTCTGCGATTCTTTTTGGAGTTTTCAAGCAATGTTACTTCTCCGGTATTTTTGAAACTGTCTATGATGTGTGGAATGATATGTTTAGGCAATTTTTCATCTCTGCTGTAAACATTAGCGAAACGGATTGAACATCCTTTGATTTTGCCGTTGTCAACTGCATCCTTCATGAAAAACTCAGTCAATAGCTTTCCGGTTGCATAGCTGGTTCTCTGACTGTGTTCCGCATCAGCCATGGTAATGTAATCAGATTCCTTAACTCCCCCATCCTCATTCCAGGAGTTCATGGAATAGATTTCGGAAGTGGAACAGTTAATGTATTTATCAGCGCCCACACGGATAGCTTGCTCTAAAAAGAGATTCATGCTGATGACATTGGTTTCATAGGTTTCATATACATTGTAGAAATGCTCTGTGTGAACAACAGCAGCGCAATTAATGTAAATTACCTCATCAAAATCATCCTTTAAATCAGCAGCCATTGACTCTATTTTATTCATATCATCTGAATTGTTTAAATCATATTCATAAAAGTCAAATCGTTCATCATCTATGCAATCTGCAACCGTATCGATTGAAGAGGCATAGAAATTGTCAAAACCAATTATCTTAACTTCATTTTCATTTTGATTTAGAAGCTGGCGTACCAATTCGTTACCGGTCATTCCGGTAACACCACTAATAACATATAAGATTTTCATAAATTTTCTCCGTTAAATTCCATTTTCTAATCTTTTTTTGTAAAATTCATCAATGCTGCCATCATACAAAGCCATAGCTTTATCTTTTGGATATTCAATGCATCTTAACTCAACACTCATGGAATCTGTGTCTAGAATTGCATATTGTGCATTTGGATTATGATTTCTAGGCTGACCCACAGACCCCGGATTAATGAATAAAACTGATTTTTTATTTCTGAAATCAGGATTGTCAAAGTCATAAAACTTTTGAAAAGCGTGAGGATAATGGGAATGTCCTGATAAAACAATATCATAATCAATATAATCCCCATTCAAGTTATCTGGAAAAATTGCTTTCCAGTAATAATCTTTTAAAGAGCCATGAATAGCTAAAACTCTTTTACCTGCCAATTCAAATTCAAACATCCCTTCATGAATTAAATCATTAATCAAATATTCCTTAGAATCATCGGTTAAAATAGAATCTGTGAATTTTGCTGATTCAACCCCTCTTGAACTTGAAAAATGATTGAAATCTTTTGTCAAAATAGCTTTTTCATGATTTCCCCAAATATTGCAGATTACTTTTGAAGAAAAGTTTTCCTTAATGAAATCAATCACTTCATTTGATTGCATCCCATAATCTATCAGATCTCCCAAAAGAATTATGGAATCGACATTCTGACCGATTATGTCGTTGCAAACTTCCTTTAAGGCAAATAAATTTCCATGAATATCTGATAAAATCGCATATTTTGACATCTAATCACTTATAATTCATCAATTAATGTAATGATATCTTTAATGGACAATAACTCTTCATCTATTTCATGTGCTCTGTGATATTTTAGAATGCTTTTTGCTGCATTCTGCATGGCCGGAAATGCTGCCCTTAACAATTGATTTGCATAAATGACAATATTTACACCATGCTCTTTTAGTTCATCTTCAGTTATTGTGTTGAATGAAGACGGGACTACAACAATCGGAGTTTCACTGTCTTTTTCTCTAAATTTATCGCAGAACTCCAATATTTCGTCCGGTTCCTTTCTTCTGCTGTGAATCATGATTCCATCAGCACCTGCATCTCTAAATGCAAATGCCCTTTTTAATGCATCTTCCATTCCCTGTTCTAAAATTAAACTTTCAATTCTTGCGATAATCATAAAGTCATCAGACAACTGTGCGTTTTTACCTGCAGCAATCTTTTCACAGAAATGCTCGATTTCATCCTGAGTCTGCTCCACTTC
>JAUNXN010000174.1 GCA_030539795.1 Methanobrevibacter sp. | reverse complement strand
AACAAAAATAAGTACACCATGGTGATTAATTATGGCAGAGATATCAGACGCAATCGCAATGATAAAAAAAGCTGAATCTGATGCTGAACAACTTATTGTTGATTCACAAGCTCAATCAAAAGATTTGATTGCTGAATCAAAATTAAAAGCTGAAGAAATTGTTTCTGAGGCTAAAATTGCAGCAGAAGAAGAAGCGAAAAATTCTATTTTTGTGAAAGAAGATGAGGCTAAAAAAGAAGCGCAGACTATTGCTGAAAAGTCCAAGGGTGAGGTTAAAGCCTTAAAGGACAAAGCTATGGCAAATGTTGATGATGCTGCTTCTATTATTGTCAAAAATATATTGTAGTGTGAGTTTATATGTTCAAGACAGCTAGAATGCGTAAAATTAGAATTGTTACACTGGAAAAGTATGTGGCACCTACAGTGGACGCTCTCCACGAATCAGGGCTCATACAAGTCAGTGATATTTCTGAAAGCATTCAGCAAGATCCTGAATTAGCGGAATTAGTAACTCCTTCAAAAGCTAGTCCTTACACTGGTAAATTATCTTCACTTCTGATGAAAACAAACGGTATATCTGAACTACTAGGAAATTCTTTATCTGAAGGCCATGGGTTAAAAGATACTTTAATGTCTTTTATTAGTCCAGATTTACCTGTTCAAAAGGAAGTTGAGAAATTAGACACTCCTGCTTTTATTGAAAAAGCTGAAGATACTTTAGCAAAGGTGGAAAGTAAAACAAGTGTTATTGAAGGCAAGTTAGCCGCACTCGACGCTGAAACAAGTGAACTACAGTCTAATAAAAGTTTGGCTAATCGCTTATCTAATTTTGACATGGATTTAGCTCTTTTAAAAGATTCAAAGTACACTTCTACTACTGTTGGAAGGATTGAAGCTGGATCTGCTTCAGAAATCAAAAATGAATTAAGTAACTTGACTGACGAATTAGAAGTATTTACTGTTCCTATGGCTGATGATGACGGAGAAATTATCACTGTAGTAACATTAAAAGAATTTAGTGATGATGTTTATTCAACACTTCGTAAATTCGACTTTGAGAAAATTGAAGTAGGCGATGTTGAAGGTACTCCTCAACACATTATTTCAAAAGCTGATTCCAGATTATTAACTATTGATTCAGAACGTGATGCTGTTAAAAAAGAATTAAGAGCAGTCGCTGAACAATGGGACGATGAGATATTGGCTCTCAAAGAACAATTAGAAAATGAAAAAGAAAAGAACGAAATCCTTTCCTCTTTTGTTCAAACTAATGATGCTTACGTACTTGAAGCATGGGTACCTGTAAAGGACACTGAAAAAGTTGAACAATTAGTTGAAAAAAGTTCCGATGGCCATTGTGCCTTTGAAACAATAGAGGTTGAAGGTACTGATGATGAAAATGTTCCTATTTTACAACAAAATGGATGGTATGCAAAACCTTTCGAATACCTCGTAGATATGTACTCTCCAGTACGTTACAATGCGATGGATCCAACAATATTTGTTGCAATCACATTCCCATTCTTCTTCGGTTTCTGTTTAACCGATGCAGTTTATGGTTTGGCTGTAGCAGCAATTGGTGTTGTATTGCTAAAAGGTCTTGGAAAAGTTAAAGAGTCCATGCATTCATTTGGTTGGATTTTAATCTGGTCTGGTCTGTGGGCCGTAGTACTAGGTTTGATAACCAATGGTTTCATTGGGGACTTCCCAGAAAGAATAGCTGGTTTCCGTTTACCAACCGTATTTGCTCCTGTTGAAGCATTTGTACACCCAGATACTATTTTGATAATAGCTATCGCTGTTGGTCTTATTTACACTAACATTGGTTTCATCTTAGGTGCAATTAACAACTTAAGATACGGAAATGTAAAAGAAGCTATCGGTTCTCAAATTTGTTGGTTTGTTTTTGAAGCTGGAATTATTTTACTCGCTTTAGGATTCATGATGCCTGCAATCGGAATGATTGGTATGATTTTAGGCGGAATTTTAATAATCGCCACTATTGGAATGTTAGTATGGGCTAACGGTGCATACGGTGTAATGGATATTTTCG
>JAUNXN010000173.1 GCA_030539795.1 Methanobrevibacter sp. | reverse complement strand
ATTTATATATTATATATAGTAATTTAGCGTTATCGCCATAAAATTTTATAAAATAGTCTTTAAATCAAGTATAAAACATAAACTATACTGTAAAAATGATTTTAAATAAGCATAGCTTTACAATCGTTTAATAGACTATTGTGAGTTTTACTCACGTTATTTAAAGAAAATATATTTAATAAAGTTTTATTTTTTAAAACCCGCCCATTAAGGTTGTTATTACTTTTTTTATTCATACTATATAAAGATTGTTGATATTCAAGAAAATATCTAAAAAAATTGAAATAAAAAATAAAATAAATTTATTTCGAACAAAGAAGCCAATCTACAAATATTGATTTATGATGTTAAAACTTAAAATAAAGCCTTGAAAATGCTTATCTAAAAAAGTATACAATATAATGAAAAAAAATGGAATATTCATCTACAATAGACAGATTATCTTAACTTTTCATGAAATTGTAGTGGTCAATATACCTTTTGAGGACTTCATCGATCGGACCTTCATCCATCACAAGCTTAATTCCTGCATCATCAGCTTTGATTTTTGATTTGAATCCATATTGTACAGATATCAACACATCACAGTCCTGACAGGCTTTTATGACCTTGCCTCCCTGATGCTTTGAATCTTCGGCAATCCCGACAGGCCTCATCTCAACAAACTTTAGTTCCTCATCATAGTCATAGACATATACTGACTTTCCTTTTCCAAGGTGCAAATCAACATTTTCACCATCTGAAGATACAACAGCCAAACGCATATCCAAATCCCCCATGATTTAATCAAATATTCCTATTATTATATTATATATTATCTTCCAGCACCGTCCAATGCATGATGGCATTCGCAATCCTGTGAATCATCCGCATTTTTTATGAAATTAGTTATCAATTCAAGTAGGTCACCCTTCTTTTGTGCGACAATTTCAAGAACTTCATCGATTGTCAGGTCATGTTCGGAAATTCCGGCTGCAAAATTGGACACTATGCATATTGAATTATAGCATATCTCCCTTTCACGTGCCAAAGTGACTTCAGGAAGCCCTGTCATTCCTACTAAATCCCCTCCAAGCATCTTGAACATCCTGATTTCTGCAGGAGTTTCAAAGCGCGGACCTTCTGTGCACACGTATGTTCCGCCCAGAATCACATCACCTGATTTTGCCAGAATATCCCTTAAAGTCGGGCAATATGGTTCGGTGACATCTACATGAACTACCTTATTTTCAAAGAAAGTTTTATCCCTGTTTTGTGTAAAATCAAGAAAATCGTCAGGAATGACAAATGATCCCGGAGGCATGTTCTCATTCATGGACCCTACGGAGTTGGTTGCGATAATCTGGGTGACGCCAATCTTCTTAAGCGCCTCAATGTTGGCCCTATAGTTGATCTTATGCGGTGGAATGGAATGTGATTTGGCATGACGAGGGATGAATGCGACCTTTTTAGAAAACATTTCCAAAATTGAGACTTCCACTTCCCCGTAATGGGTTTCCACAACTTGATCGGTACATGAGTCAGCATATTCAGTGATTTCATATACTCCAGTGCCGCCAATTATGCCTATCATAAAATCATCCTTTGCAAACTGAAAGCGGCTTGACTTTTGCCACTAATTTGGCGATGCCTGTTTCATCAGAAACGCGAACTACACTGTCGACGTCCTTATATGCGCCAGGAGCCTCTTCTTCAATTACATGTTTGCTGGTAGCCTTAATCTTGATGCCTTTTGATGCCAAATCATCGGTGATTTTGTCTGCATCATATTGCTTTTTGGCTTTTGACCTTGAAAGAACCCTTCCTGCACCGTGAGCGGTTGAACCGAATGTCTCTTCCATTGCAACGTCAGTTCCATGCAAGACGTATGAAGCTGTTCCCATTGTTCCAGGAATCAATACCGGCTGGCCGACAGCCCTGTACTTTTCAGGAACTTCCTCTCTTCCAGGCCCAAATGCACGGGTAGCACCTTTTCTGTGAACTAAAACTTCCATTTCACGATTATAAACCTTATGAGTTTCCATTTTAGCAATGTTGTGAGCCACATCATAGACAATGTCCA
>JAUNXN010000070.1 GCA_030539795.1 Methanobrevibacter sp. | reverse complement strand
GTAAGAATTTCCAAATTATATTCTCTCATTAAAACACCTTACATTATTTTATGTTGTTTAACATTAAAATTTATGCACGTAATAATTGGTTTGTGTTTTCAGTAGTGCAAAGGTAATAGGAACTTTATCAAAGTTTATATGAATTGTTCGTATTTTTTTAAAATAATTTAATTGTTTTCCGTGTTTTCAATTAAATTAATCATAGTGGATAACACCCAGCTGTTTCAAATTTGATTTTCAACCAAAATTGTAGCATTTTATCGGCCAAAACAAATTTTTTATTCTGTGAAAATTCAATTATCCCTTGATTTGATAGGGAATCAATGAATCTGGTAACACTTGATTTGGAATATCCTAATTGCTTATCTAAAGTTGCCCTTGTCGCCCCCTCATGTTCCAATAGATAAATGATAAAGTCTTTTTCCCCTTGTGATAATCTTCCCCAGATATAAATCCACATTATAGCTACCTGGTCTATATTTAATAGAAGTGTTTCTTTTATAATATCTTCATCACAAACTGTATTATTTGGTAAAATTGATGATAAGCTATTGATATATAATGGTATTCCTCGTGTACAATTATAAAATCTCTCAAATCCTTCATTTGTGAATTTTAAATTATTTGATTTTTCATCAATATACCTTTTTGTTTCATCAAATGTAAATGGTTCTATGTTTATTTGTATCAGTCTTCCACCGAATGCCCCTTCCTGACCATTTATCATGTTTATTATATCTGCGGTTTTTGAAACTGAACCTGTGAAAACATATCCGACATTGAATTGTTTTTGTGTGAAACTTCTCATTAACCAAAAGAAGGCCTCAGGGTCTTCAACATTTTTAAGCAATTGGAATTCGTCAATGACAATTATGAATCCAGTTATATCATTTGATGAGTCAACAATCTTTTGAGGCAATTCCATTATGAATTTTGACAATTTATCATAATTATCTTGTTTTTTGTTATTGGACATATCCATTAAATCGAACAAATATTATTTTATAGAACAAATATGATTGTTTTATTAAATTGGACAAGTTCTATTAAATCGAATATATTCAATAGAATAATTAGATTAAATGAAAATTATTTAATGGAACATGACTAATTAAATAAGTAATTAATATTTTTAGGCATTCAAAATCATCCTTCAAATCTTTCTAATAATAATTTCCAATCTTCTTTATTACATTCTGCAAGAAAGTCATGTAATTCTACAACAGATTGTATACGGTTCACTTGATCAACAAAACACTCCCATGCAGTTATTGTGTCAAATTTTTTATATTCTTCAAAAAAATTTTTTTTCAAAGTGGTAATGAGGATTCCTTGTGAGGCATCGGCTATTAATACTCCTAATTGATAAATCATGTCTTCAATGTCTTCTACTGTAAATTGTTTTTCAGTCATTCAATCACCTCAAATTCTTTAATATAATAACTATGCACTTTTTCCTTCTCTCTATTATTCTATTCTTCTACTTTCTTGTAATCAGTTCTCCTATTAACATATTCAGTTCTTAATCTTGGTTCAACACCATTATACAATTCATAAATTAAATAAACAATCAATTAATGTCACTCACCTTATTATATGCTTTGATAAGTAGGATACAATATATTGCAAGAACAAGATTCAGTACAAAACTTGAACCTAAAAACAGACCATATAAAAAATCAGGCATCGATTATCACTCCCATATCCTCCAGGTCTTTTTTCATTTTCACTAGAAATGCACCAAGACCAACCAGTTTCAGTTTTAAATGTTGAACCTCGCTTTCTAATTCAACAATGAGTTTGTACTCATCAAGGTTCTCATCTGCCAATTTATCCAACTGATTGAGAGTATCGCAGAGTTCACTCCAAGAGAGCCTATCTTCACAATTACCTTTATTTGTGGATTTCCAATTGTCGATTATGCCATTGCACTCTATGAAAAATCTTTTATTAGTCATTAAATTCCTCCATTACTTTTATTTAATTATATTAATGAATAATTAATTATTATTATATTAATTTAGGATTAAATATAGTTTTTGTTTGAAATAAAAGCAATTTTACGAAGTTAGAACAATTTTACGAAGTCAAAGCAATATTCATATTAAACAATGAATTATTTTGAGTATTTGATGATTTAATTTTAATATCTTCATTTGTTTCAAAAGGTTTATCAATAACTACAAAACAAATTTTTCATCAGAGTTTCAGCGCTGAAAAAGAGTAAGTATCAGAACTTTTTTATTTGTTTTATACGAATTGTTCGTGTTTTCAGTGGTTCTGTAAATAAAAGTTAATCGTAAGTATAATAACCAGATATAATGATTATTTAGATGTAATTACAATAAATATAATTATGGCGTTAATTAAATTGCAGGATAAAGATTCAGCTGAATTCAAAAGATTAATGCAAGAATCATTTCAATTTGGCTATGAAGAAGTTTTTGGTAAATGTGATGAATTGATATTGCCTGAAAAAGACATTGATGAGTGCCTGAAAAAAGAAAACACTCATGCTTACGTAATGAAGGATAATCATGAAATACTTGGCGGTGTGGTTGTTGAAATAAATGAAAAAACGCAACACAATAAATTGGATTTCTTGTTTGTCAATGTGCACTGTCAAAACAAAGGCATTGGACAAAGGATTTGGAGTGAAATAGAAACTTTATATCCAGATACGGAAATATGGGAGACCTGCACACCATACTTTGACAAAAGGAATATTCATTTTTATGTTAATAGATTGAAATTTCATATAGTTGAATTTTATAATGGAAAAAATCCTGACGAGGATTGGGATGAAAATCATCCTATGGAAGGTCAGGAAATGTTTGAATTCAAAAAGATAATGAAAAAATGACTTTTTAAAAAATATCAACATTAACTATTTCCACAATACTGTAACATTTAAATATGAGTTATGAATATATATTCATAATACCTGAAGATACATTTGGGGAGAATATTATGGTAAGACCTAAAAGAATGAGAAGAGTAGTCACATGTCACAAGCATGAGTTGAATAATAATCGAAAACCGATTGAATTATCAGTAGATGAGTTTGAAGCTATCCGATTCAAAGATTACCATGATATAAAGCAAACTGAGGCTGCTGAATTCATGGGAATTTCACAGTCAACTTTTCACAGAATCCTGAATTCTGCAAGACATAAAATGGCTACCTCTTTAATTGAAGGCCGACCAATAGTAATTGTCAAAGGTGATACAATGATAGACCCTAATAAATATTTATGTGAAGATTGTGGTTTTCAATGGTCAAATCCAGAAAAGGAGTATGGTGAATGCCCGGACTGTAAATCAACAAATATCCGAAAATTAAACACAAACAATAGAAGGAATCAAATGTCAAATGACACATGCAGCTGTCCTAATTGCGGTTATACAGAACCGAAAATTAGAGGCGTTCCATGCAGAAGTAAAACATGCCCTGAATGTGGTTCACCACTGCAAGGAAGGGGATTATGCAATATTTAAATGGGAGATGATTTTAATGGCTGATAATTTGGAATATATCTGTAAAGAATGTGGCTTCAATTGGATAACATTGAATGGCGAACATAAAATGTGTCCAAAATGTCACAGCGAAACCATAGAATATGTTGGTGAAGTGAAGGATTTAGACATCGACTCCATATTGAATCACAACAAAAGGATGGGAGGATGCTGCGGTTCTGCCCGTGGAAGGGGACCATTGACATGTGGAAAACCATATCCTGACCACCATGATCCAAACATTCCACACGACCCTGAAAAATGCTGCGGACATAGGGCATGCTAAAATTATTTGAGGTTAAAAAATGGCAGACATTACAATAAATACTGATAAATGTGACAATTGCGGGGACTGCACAGACGTTTGTCCTATGGAAGTTTTAATTCTGGAGGATGGCAAATTAACCATCAATGACCCAGATGAATGTAGTTACTGCGAAACTTGTGTGGATATTTGCCCTAACGAATGCATCACAATAGAGTAAAACTTTCAATTCTTTCTTTTTTTATCTATTTTTAAAATAATACATCATTAAATTAAAGTTAAATTATAAACACTTCAAAAATTTCATAATTACTATAAGATAATTTTTTTCAGAGTTTTTAGTGCCGGAATTTGATAAGTATCGGAACTTTTTTATAAGTTTAATAAGATTGTTTGTATTATAGTGTTTCTTATATAAAATAACGCGTTTCAGTGGTAAAAAATTATGATATAAGAATTATTATTCCATTTTGTATCTTATATCCCTAATTGTTGATATTATCGGTACCAATAAGAACAATATATGAAATTGCTTGATAGAAATGTCAAGTTGTTATCATAGGTATCCTTACTTAAAAAACCTGGTGAAAATTGAGAATATAAGGCGGTTGGCCTAACAATCAAGGGATCGAATAAGATTACATATTTATACTAAAAAGTATTATATTAATATAGTTAAAATTCATTACATTGATTACTTTTTCTGATATTTCATTTAGACGTGTATCCGAGTGGTCAAAGGAGTAAGATTCAGGGTCTTATGCATTAGTTGCTTCGTGGGTTCGAGTCCCACCACGTCTATTCTTGTTTTTTTAACTTTTTAAGAGTAAATATGGTTTTAAATAGTTTATTTTGCTTAAGTTCATATTTGGCAATGTATATTTTAAAAAAAGATTCAATTCAAACTATTCATATGGAGTTAATTGGGGATGTAAAATGATCCCCTAACTGTCAAAGCCCATCAGATTGAACTTGTCCAATACAAGAACGATTATGACAGGAATAACCACAATAACAACATTTATCAAAAGAGCAATTGGGTCTGAACCGTTGCCGCCCGCTCCTTGCTGAAGGCCAAATCCTATTGCAAGGAATGAAGCAATGTTATTGACGGCATGCATTGCTGATGAGGTTTCCAAACCTTGACCGTACCATGTTATCAAACCGTACACTAATCCTGTACAAAGCACGCTTATCAAAGAAAATAGTTGGTATGGATGCAATACGGCAAATATTGCTGCCTGAAGGATAATTGCAACAATAGGTATTTTAAACCATGACCCGAAGGTTTGCATCAATAGCCCACGGCATAGGAATTCTTCTCCAAAGCCCTGAAATATAGGCAGAATCAAACACAATAGGACCAAGGCTATTGGGAGATTGTTTGTAATCTTCGCTCCTGAAGCTAAAAAATTATAAGACATGATTATTCCATAAACAATCAATGCAATAATAAATGCCTTGATGTAAATGCCCCAGTTCCATTTCCTGACCGGAGCCACCTGTGTTGAAAATGGAATTTTATATATCAGTCTGTTCCCGATATAAATGCTCAGAATCAATATTATAATGGGGACTGCTGCAAGAATAAGGTTCATCAGTGTGCTTGATCTAGGGTCTATCTTTAAGATTGATAATGCAGCAAAGGAAAGTGCAATAGAAACTATTGCAGCTATAACCATTATCAGAATCGGTTTATACCAGCATATGTTTCAAGAGTTGCCGGAAATGTTGTAAACTCTTTTTCTTCACTTTTTTCAAATAATTTTGATTTGTTCATGATGTTAAACCTCTTATTGAATTTGTAAAATGTAATACATATTTTTCTTCATACATTTTTTTTAGTTTGTTGGCTAGGATATAAATAATTAAGTATACGGACTATTTTATAAGTTATACGAAATGTTCGTATTTTTTTTAAATAATTTGCCTAATTAATAAATTATTTGGTAATGTTTGAAGTGTATGCTATGTTTCCATTTAGATTATATTTTGAACACAACCTGAGCTACAAAAGATATATCATTAGTGATAGGTATAAATGATAATAGAAATGTGAAATTTGTATCTGTTATGAAAACTTATAGATTATAAAACACAAACATTTGGAATGAATAGAATCATAACTAATTTAATGGACGCCCTCTATTGAAGCGGTTTACAGTTTAATATCTTTCAATTGGAAGTAAAAAAATCGAAGAAATTGTGATGAATGAGTTCACTTTTCTTCATATATAAACTTGGGGATGACACGATTAGCATGGAAATAACTAAAGAAAAACAAACCCCCAAAAAAAGCTTTAAAAGAAGCCTGATAGTATTCGTTGGAAATGTCTTAGGAATATATCTGATAGCCTTTTTGGGATTGGGAGTCAAAGTAAGTCAATTTGATGACGTAATCCTTTTTGTATTGTTTGTCAGTTTAGTGAATGCTATACTCTGGCCCATTTTAACAAGGATAGCAATGCCGTTTCTGGTTTTCACTTTCGGTTTCGGAACGCTAATATTGAACGGGGTATTGCTTCAGTTTTTTGCACCCCTGTTCGGCATAGAAATTATAGGAAACGCAATCATTCTCGCGCCGATAGCCATGGCTGCCGTCACAACAATATTGTCAGCGCTGATAACAATTGAGGATGACAGCTCATACTATAGATCTGTCTTAAGGGACGCCAAAAAGAAAAGGAAAAAAGAAATCAAGGACTATCCTGGCGTTATAATCCTTGAAATCGATGGGCTTTCTTATGACGTCTTATGTGAAGCTGTCGAAGCGGGGCACATGCCGACAGTCAAGGAAATGATTGGCAGCAACGATTACAATCTTAGGATGTGGGAAACCGATTTGTCCTCCCAAACAGGTGCAAGCCAGGCAGGAATCCTTCACGGGAATAATGAGGGAATCGTTGCATTCAGATGGATAGAAAAAGGTAATGGCAATCAGATGATGCAGTGTTCTGGAATCTCTAAAGTGCCTGAACTTGAACAGAGAATTTCAGATGGAAACGGATTGCTCGTCGATGATGGTGCAAGCAGATCCAATCTCTTTTCAGGAGACACTGACAATGTGATATTCACATTCAGTAAGATATTGGATTTTAAGAAGCTGTACAATAAGGCATGGTATTCAGTGTTCTCCAATCCAAACAATTTCGCCCGTATCGTCGCCCTGTTTCTTGCAGACATAATACTTGAAATCTGGTCACAAATAGTGCATGTAATAAAAAACATTAGGCCAAGGATAAAGCGCGGCATAGCATACATTCCGACAAGGGCAGTCACAAATGTATTCATGAGAGAAATAAACACCTCAACACTCATTGGTGACATGATGATTGGGGAAATCGATGTGGCATACTCAACATACTTGGGCTATGATGAAATCGCCCATCATTCCGGTGTCAGGGATAATGATGCATGGTACGCCTTAAGGGGAATGGACAAGCAAATTAAACACTTGATTGATGCAAACAGATATTGCCCTAGGGATTATCAGTTTGTCATCCAATCAGACCATGGCCAGACCAACGGCGCCACATTCACCCAAAGGCAGGGCGAGACATTCGAGGAGTTCGTCAAGTCATTGCTTCCTAAGGACATGAAAATGTTTGCTAAGATGACCTCAAAAGAGGACCACCTTGCAGGAGCTCCATTTTCAAGAGATAATAATAAGTTAAAAAACGAGAAAAAAGAGGATGAGGAATTGGGAGATAGTGAAGTTATTGTATTGGCTTCAGGTAATCTTGCAATGATTTATCTGACACAGTGGAGCCAAAGACTGACATACGAAGAGATCAATGAATATTTCCCTGATTTGGTACCTGGAATAATAGATAACGAGTATACTGGCTTTATTTTGGTCAAATCCCAAAAGAATGGGGACATGGCTATTGGGAAGAATGGAACCTACTTCCTTGACAGCGGCAAAATTGAAGGCGAAAACCCTCTTGAAGGCTTTGGGGAAAATATCGTCAGACATTTAAAAAGAACCAGTTCATTTGAGCATGTTCCAGATATTCTTGTTAACAGTTTTTATGATAAGGAAGCCGATGAGGTATGCGCTTACGAGGAATTGGTCGGAAGTCATGGTGGAGTTGGCGGAAGCCAGTCCAAGCCATTCATATTGTATCCTTCAACTTGGAACGTCGGCGATGAGGATATTATCGGTGCAGAAAACATTTATAAGCTATTGAAAGAGAATTTGGCCGAATTGAAGAATTGATATAATTTTTTGTGAAACCCTATTTGGAATGGCAATATCGGATTCCATGTCTTCATCTTCCATTATATGTATGCACGTTAAATGCAATGTTTAAAAAAGAAAGAATTAAAAATCGTAAAATCTGAATTTTCTCATATGTTTAGTATCTGCGGTTTTTGAGGCTATTGCATTATATTTTATAGGAATCGGGTCATGCTTTTTT
>JAUNXN010000069.1 GCA_030539795.1 Methanobrevibacter sp. | reverse complement strand
ATTAGCGAGCATGAGTTAATTAAGGAAGGCGAATTAATCGCTGTTGCGCTATCCGGCGGGAAAGATAGCGTATTGACATTGCATGCTTTAAAAAATTATCAGCAATTTTTGGATTTTGATTTGGTGGCAATAAGTGTTGATGAGGGTATTGAAGGCTACAGGCAGCATGGAATTGACTCAGCTATTGGAAATGCTAATGATTTGGGCATTGAGCTTGTTCAAAAATCATTTAAGGCAGAAGAAGGCTTTGCATTAGATGATGTTTATCAGGATTTTAAAAGCGCATGTATTCCGTGCGGTGTTTTTAGGAGGAATATCTTAAATAAAACAGCTTATGAATTGGGTGCTGCCAAAATCGCTACTGGACATAATCTTGATGATGAAATCCAATCTTTTTTAATGAGTTTTGCTCGCGGTGACACTATCAAGTTCTCAAAATTTGGTCCTGAGCTCGATGTAATTCATCCGAAACTTGTTCCAAGAATCAAGCCTTTGTGGAATACTCCTGAAAAAGAGGTTGGAATGTGGGCCGTATTGAACAATATTGATATCCATTTGGATGAATGCCCTTATTCTCATCTGTCCCTGAGAGCTAAAATAAAAGAATTCCTGAATGTTAGTGAAGATCAGTATCCTGGTGTAAAAAATAATGTGATGGAATCTTTTAAAAAAATATTGACATTTGAAAATAGCATATCTACAAACCTTAATGAATGTGAATTATGTGGCGAGCCGACATCATCACGTGTCTGTAAGGCTTGTGAATTAAAAGAATTAATTTCTCAAAATTGCGAAGGCCATATACACAACGAATAGTGTAACTAAAATAATTCCTTCTTTTTTATCATATTTCTCTTGTGTTTTACCGAATATGAAACATAATATTGTAACGCCTAGCATGAATAAAACATCTGTGAGTAAGCTTGAGTCAAGTGGTATTGCACTTATTGCGCTACTTGCACCAAGCACGAATAAGATATTGAAGATGTTTGATCCAATTACGTTACCTATAACCAATTGGTTTTCCCCTTTCTTTAAAGCGGTAAGGGAGGTTACAAGTTCAGGTAAAGAAGTACCGATTGCAACAATGGTTAAACCTACCAATGTTTCACTCATTCCAAATGCAATTGCTATAGCTGAAGCGCTATCAACAACTAAGTCTCCACCAATTATAATTCCTGCAAGTCCAATCAGCATGAAGATTATGCTTTTTGGAAGAGTCAATTTTGGCTTTTCAACTTCATTTGCATCACTTGATTTTCTTGCGCCTCGAATTAACAGAACAATGTAGGCTACTAATATTAAAAGTAAGATTATTCCTTCAATATTTGTGACGTCCCATCCGACTATGATGAAAACTGCCCATAATATGGTAATTCCCACGAGGAATGGTAAATCTTTATCCAAAACCTTTTTTTCCATTAATAAATCGCCAAGTAATGCAGATACTCCAATAACCATTAACATATTAAACAGATTGCTTCCAATTACGTTACTTACTGCCATAGCATTGTTCCCGGCAAGTGATGATGTAATTGAAACTGCAGCTTCGGGAGCGCTAGTTCCAAATGCAACAATAGTTAAACCGACTATGATAGTAGGTATTTTTAAAATAGACGCAATACTGCTTGCTCCATCAACGAAAAAGTCGGACCCTTTAATCAAAAATAGAAATCCGACAAGAAGTAAAACAACTTGAATAATTATTCCTGCATCCATATTATTCCTCTTTAATTTCTTCCTGAGGTCCCAAATCAGTTACAAGGACTTTATCAATTTGATGACCGTCAATATCGATGATTTCAAAGACGAATCTTCCACATTCATACTTGTCTTCTTCATCAGGTATTGTGCCGCTTATACTTAGAATAAATCCGGCTAATGTGGTGTAGTTATCCTCTTCCTCATCAGGTAATGAATCTTTAAAGTCAAATAATTCTTTAAACTTATCAATTGGGTATCTTCCATCAATTAACCAGGTGCCGTCATCTCTTTGGACAGCTTCAGGTTCATCCTCTTCATCTATTCCAGGAATGTCTCCAACAATACCCTCAAGTAAATCGTTTAATGTAATCAGACCTTCAACACTTCCGAATTCGTCGACAATAAGGCACATGTGAACATATCCTTGGTTTTCCTTGAATTCCTTAAGTAATTCCAAGGTTTCTAAATGTTCGGATACCACTAAAGGTTCCTTTACAATTTTATAAACATCAAACTCTTCATCAGTAAACATTACAGAAAGAATGTCTTTTGCTTGAACCACTCCAATAAAATCATCCAGTTCTCCTTTGGCTATTGGGAAAATAGACCTTTTACTTTCAATTATCTTAACTTTATTTACATCCCTATCATCTTCAAGGTCAATCCAAATGATTTCATTACGGGGAGTCATGATGCTTTCAACTTTCTGATCGTCTAGCTTGAAAACCCTTTTGATAATGTCTTCCTCTTCCTGTTCGATAGTTCCGTCTTCTCTTCCTTCCTCAATCATTAGTTTGATTTCCTCTTCTGTGACAATGTCATCGTTTTTGTCTTCGATTCTAAGTAACCATAAAAGGAAACGGCTTGATTTTGCAAGAATGAAACTAACAGGTTTTGAAACTTTTTCAAGAACCACCATACTTTTAGCGACTTTAAGGGCGATTCTTTCAGGGTCGTTTAATGCAATTACTTTAGGCACGATTTCTCCGATGACTAAAGTCAGATAAGTGGTCACGATAACGACTATCGCCACGCTTATCGGTTCGCTATATGGCACAAATGAGATTAATTTAGAAAGTGGTTCGGCTAATGTTACTCCACCAAAAGCCCCAGTCAAAACACCGATAAGTGAAATTCCGATTTGAACTGTGGATAAAAATTCATTAGGGTCTTCTAACAAATCAAAAACAATTTGGGCATTTTTATTCCCATCTTCTAAATATTTTTGCATTTTTGCTTTTCTTATAGATACAACAGCAAGTTCCGCCATTGATAAATATCCAGTAAGGACAATTAAAATTAATATTATAATTATTTCGAGTGTCGTTCCAATCATTTTTAACAAACCATTAAAACCATTATAAATCACTGGCCTGTATAAAGTCAGTGTTTCCATATATTTTATCTTGCATTTCCTGAACCGCTTCGGATGCTTCTTCTCTTGTAGCCACCTTTTTGAAAATGCGTCTGGATTTGACTTTTAATGTTTTTCCACAAACGCATTTGCGTGTAGCCACACCTTCCTTTGCATAAAGTGCACGTCCACAGTCACAACGAAATATAAAATACATGATAATTTTTCCATTTAAAATTAATAGTAATATAATATTATTAGTATAATTATTTAAATATTATCTATCCTCCAAAGATTTTCATGAATAATGGGATGAAAACTTTTGACGGCAATATTACTAATGTGGCTATGCTGACTCCCAAATTTGTTCCGATAACCACCAATAAAATTCTAAATATGTTGTTGTTCCATAAATCCCTAAAACTTTCAATATGGGCCAGATTTTTAACATCGCTCTGTCTCACTTTTCTGAATTTGGCTTCAGTTAAACCTGAAAACCATCCTGCCGCAAGTAATGGATGTATAATTGTTAAAGGAGCCATCAAACCACCAACCGCTGCGGATTGAATTTTTGATCCGGAAAGAATTGACCCAATGAATCCCATCGCCATACTAATAATTATGAATTCATAGATGTTTCCGGTTATGTTTATCCCATTAAAGTATGCAAGAAAAAATATCACAACAAATAAAATCGGGATTAAAGCTAAAATTATCTTAAGCCATGGAATGCCTTTCTTTTCATTGATTATTTCCAAATCATGCAGATTAGGCAATGTTTCAGGATTGTCCAGGTATCTTTCGATTCCAGGCTTGTGGCCGGCTCCCACTACAGCAACAACCTTATCCTGTGGGATCTGCATTATTTTCCCGGCAAGGTACGCGTCTCTTTCATGTACTAAAACTTCATAAACGCTTGGAGCTTCATCTTTAAACATTTCCATTAGTTCATCAATGTTTTCAGGATTTTTCAACTCTTCAATATCGATATCCTCTTCCTCATCGTCAATGCCAAAAACTGAAGCAAGAAGTCCGTATGCAAATTTGGCCTTTTCCATAAATCCCATTTTATTTAAAGCCCTTTGCAATGTGGTATTGATGTCCCTATCGATAAGGGCAATTGGAATTTGCAAATCTTGGCTTGCTTCAATTGCACCAATCATTTCAGAACCCGGTGCAACATCCACGTCTGCCCCGATTTTTGACTGGAAATATCCGAGAAGTGTGTGGGTAAAAAATAATCCTACTTTGTTTTCCTTAATTATGTTGGTAACGGATATATGTTCATCTTCTTCAATACCCATCATTTGCTTTCTCAATTTTGCGTATCTTCCTCTGTCAAGTTCGATAGCAACGATATCCGGGTGCTGTTCGTAAATTGCATCCTTTACTTCGTTAACACTTTCTTCAGATACGTGAGCGGTACCAATAATTGTTAAACATTCTCTTTTCATTAAAAAAACACATCTTTAAAATAAATTAATATCTAATATTATGAAATCTGAATATATAAACTTAATCTTTAATTAGTTTTAGTTGGCCATTTTCATAAATGGCAACATTTTCAGTAATATTTATTAAACTGCACAGTTCAACATCACTTTCATAACCGAGTTCAACTAACCTTTTTGCAGTTCTTGAATTTATGAACGAATCTTTCAATAGTTCATAATTTCTGCTAGCCAGAATTGCGGTTTGGGCATATTCGCTTAAATCACAATCCTCTAAATATTGCACAATCCAATACAAAATCTCTCCGGAAGCCAGATAGTCTTCTATTGCAAAATTTCCTTTCACGCCGGCCATTACGACGTCAATATGATTATGGGCCATTGCAATGCTTTTTTTAGCAACAGATTCTGCATTTATCAGTGAGCCTATAAGGACTTTTGAATGCATATTTTCAAGTATTCTAGTGCCATTGCTGGTAGTTAGGATAAGTGTGTCTTCGCAAGTTTCAAAATCTTTAATTGCAGTAGGTGAATTGCCCAAGTCAAACCCATCAACCTGTTTTCCCATGCGTTCTCCTGCAACAATTCCTCCGGTTTCTTCCTTAATTTTTAAGGCCTCTTCAAGAGTAAAGCAGGGAATTATTTTTTTAAATTTATCCAGTGCAATGGTGATTGTGCTGCTTGCCCTAAGTGCATCAACCATTATTGAAACGTCTGAACTTTCACTTTCTTCAAAACTCAAGGTCACTTTCATGAGTTAATTTATATTAAGTATTCATATATAATTTATATTATGAAAATAGTTACAACGCCGATGTGTGAGGAAATCGTAAAATTGGCTGGAGTCACCGATTATATTGTAAATAAATTTCCCGACGAAGAAGAGGGGGATTTGGCTATTTTATTATCTGAAAGCAAAGTTGAAATGGATTCTCTGCCCATTAAACTAAATACTCCGTCACAAATATTCGAAAGCATAAAAAAAGTTTCCGAAATCACTTCAAATGAACTAAGTGATATGGATGTATTGGCTCTTTTTGATGATTATGAACTTTGTAAAAAATACTTAAACTCAAATTTCAACTATGATGTTGATGTAAAAGTTTATTCCGAATTTTTAAAGGACATTGCCGATGATTTCGGATTCAATATTGTTGAAGAAGCTTTTGATTATGTGATATATCCCGATTATTTAAAAGACCGTGTCACTGAGCAGGATAACCTGGTGGAAATTCCATCCCACGGGGGCATTTCTAAAAATCCATTTGAAAGGGTGGAAGTGAGATATGGCATTTTAGAAAATTTAATATAATATATAAATTATAAACTATTATATTAGATAATTGCATTTTTAGAGAGTTGTTAATATGTATGAAACATTAACATATACCGGTGGAGTTCACAAAAGTGAAGAGATTAGAGAGCTAATTGAAGATTTGGGTGGATTCATTCTTCAAGATAGTGTTTTACAAATGGAATTAGTTCTGAATATGGCTGTTCCTTTGGAAGATGTTGATAAGGTTGAAAAAAAAGCCAAGGAACTTTTAGGAAAAATTTCAATCGCTCCTATGGCAGGTTCTGAAATAGCTATCGTTTCACCAACCCTTGCAAGACACCATTTGCCTCACGCAGCATGTGATATCTCCGAATATCTAAGGGAATTCGGTGCTAAAGACAACATGATCGGACTTGCTCGTGGGGATGGTAAAGGCACTTCAGGTATTACTGAAGAAGAAAAAAGCTTAATTGAAGAGCATGATGTTGCTATTTTTGCATTGGGCAGTTTTGAAAATTGCATTAAGGAAAAAGCTTTCTTGTATGATGATATTGACATTCCAGTAATTGTAACCGGAGCTCCTGAAATTCCTATTGAAGAACTTCCTGGCGCTGATGCATATGTAGGAGACCTTGGTAGAATCCCTAGAAGATTAAGAAGGGGTCCTGATGTGCGCGCATTGGACAGGTTAGTGGAAACCACCGAAAAAATATTAAATGATAAAAAACGTGAAATGGCTCTCGATGCACCATTAGTACCATCCATTGTTGTTAAAAATGCAATTGAAAATCAAGTTAAGGAAATCAAGGATGTTATTTCCCCAACTCCGGTAACTTCACAATTGGATGGTGTACGTGTAAAATTAAATTACGATAAGTATGCGGATGCAATTGCTAATGTTGTCATTGACGGCAAAAAATTATCTGAAATTGCTGAAATTAAAAAATCATTCATGTATGATTATATTTTAGTAAAAATTAATAGTGAGAGTTCTCTTGTTGAGGATTCTAACTAATTTCCTTTTTTTTAAAGTAATCTCATTCCAAAGAAATTTATTGCATCCACCAAATCATTGAAGTCTTCCAACTCTCTTTCTATGACATTTTCATCGGTCATGTCAATACTCAATTCTCCGTCTACACTTAATGTATCAGGGCCACGGCCGACGATTCTTTCAACGCCATCTGCACTTAATATTCTTTCCGCATCAAGCTGATGGACAAAAGACCGTCCAGGTATGATCACCGCTTCTTTTATTTCACTCAAATCGAGCTTTTCCAAATCTTCTTTTGTTATCAAACAGGCAATTTCCTTTTCAACCGCCACAACATTGACGCTGTCGACTTCCAGTTTGTCAAATATTTTTGTAATGAATGGTTCGGCTATTTTGGAAGTGATTATGGTCGCTTCACCGGTAACCGGCTTAATAAACTGTAAAAATATTTCGTTTTCATCTTTAGCTATTGCAAAAGGTCCGCCGGTTTCAGGATCGCACAGCGGTGTTCCGCTTACTCTGAATTTGTATTCGCTGTTGATTTGCTTTACAAGTTCTGCGAAATCTTCAACAGGCTGTGATTCGATTCCTTTGATTATGGGTTCATTGCCTAAGATCAATCCTTCGTTGAATGTATTTGCGAATCTCATCAAAAGCATTCCCTTAGCGCCCCATTCCTCCAAATCGTTACATGTTTGGCGCAATACGTCGCCATCGTTAACGCCGGGAATGATTACTGCTGCTCCAGTCAATTTAATATTTTCACAAAAGATTTTGCATGCATCAAGCGCTTCTTGAGGATGTTTGTCTTTTACCCATTCCTTTCTAAGTTTAGGGTCTGATGAAAAAATAGTAAATGAAACCTCTTCAACGCCATTGTTGATTAATCTTGAAGCCATATCGCTATCGCTTATTCCTTTGCCGCAGGTGTATCCTAAAATTGACGGGATTGAAAATTGGTTTAAACCTGCAGTCAATGTCTCCAGATGAGGATAGCAGCTAATGTCTCCTCCGCCGCTGATGTAGGCTGTTGCTTCCCCTCTTGTCATGCTCATCATTAATGCGGTTTGAACTTCATTCATTACCTGGAAAGGTGGCTTGAATTCGCTTTGAGTTTCACTAATTCCCTTACTACACCTTTCGCAACCTATCTTATTGGGTAAACAATGAGCACAGCCAAAACTTTTAACTTCCTTTACCTTTCTGAAGTAACAGTATTTACAAAAACCATTACAATCTTTGCCAGGTATTCCTCCAACATCAGCTACAAGTTGCATAATTTATTATTTTTTATTTCATTTTATTTATAAATTAAGACTATTTTTTTCAATTTTATATTGTATTACTTTTAGTATTATTTATTACTCATGAGCTTAAAAGTAATAATTTTTAATTTCTCTTTATTTTTTAAAAACAATGATGAATATTTGTATTTTTATGAATAAGATTATTTT
>JAUNXN010000172.1 GCA_030539795.1 Methanobrevibacter sp. | reverse complement strand
TCAGGCATCCCAGACTCATTATGAAAAATGACTTATCATTTTCATGGCACCACTTCCACAGCCTTTCCACATTTACCCGAGCGGACACGGCATATCTTGCAGATAAAAAATTAATAAACGGGTTTGCATCTAAATCAAATTCAATTTCTCTCATTATTTAACCTTAATCTTTTTATACTATTTTTTATTATATATTCTATTGTATAAATTATAAATGGTTTTGTTAATAATGAAAGTCGTAATTGTAGGTGGTGGAGCTGGAGGAATTTCTACAGCTTCAAACATTCGTAAACTGGATAAGGACATTGAAATAACAGTTCTCACAAGAGACAATAAGGTCGCATATTCCCCATGCGCCATTCCATACGTATTGGCCGGAATAATCGAAACCTTTGATGATATCGTAATGAGAACTCCTGAAGATTATAAGAACAAGGACATTGAAGTCATCACTGAAGTTGAAGTGACTGCAGTGGATTCAGACAAAAAGACAGTTACCTATGAAAGAAAAGGTAAGGAAACTGTCATGGATTATGATAAGCTTGTTCTTGCAACAGGAGGCAATCCGTTCATCCCTCCAATGCAGGGCGTAGACCTTGACGGAGTATTCAAGATTAGAAATATCGAAGACGGTATGAGAGTGCAGGAAGCAATTGAAGATGCAAAAAGCGCCATCGTTACAGGTGCCGGATTGATTGGTATTGAAATTGCATTTGCCCTTAAAAAAAGAGGTTTGAATGTAATATTAAGTGAAATGATGCCTCAAATCGTTCCAAGATCAATCGATAAGGACATGTCCGATATTCTAGTCAAGTATCTTGAAATGGAAGGAATTCAGGTTGTTTTGGGAAAACCTATTACCAAGCTTCTGGGTGACGGAAAAGTCGAAAGGGCATGCTTTGGCGATGAAGAGCTTTATGACGCAGATATGGTCATCATGGCTACAGGCGTAAGGCCGGAACTTGAATTGGCTGAAATGGCTGGTTGTAACATAGGCAGATGGGCAATCATCGTTAATGATAGGATGGAAACTTCTGTTGAGGACGTTTATGCAGTTGGGGACTGTGTAGAATCAAGGGATTTGATTTTAGGTTTCAATACTATTTCTCACTTAGGAACTACTGCCGTAAGGCAGTCAAAAACTTTGGCACGTACAATCTGCGGCAAGAAATCCAAATTCAATCCTGTTTTGAATTCAATGGTATCAAAAGTAGGGGAATTGGAATTCGGTGCTGTTGGATACACCACCAGTTTTGCTCAACAAAACCAAATCAGACCTGTTGTACAGAAGGTACAAGCACTTACAAGAGCGAGATATTACCCTAATGCAAAACCAATGGATATCAAGGTTATTTGTGATGGTAACGGAACCATTATCGGCTGTCAAATCATAGCCGAAGAAAGGGTGGCCGAAAGAATTGATACTATGACATTGGCTATTACTGAAGGTTTAACCTGCTTCGATTTAAGCAATATGGAATTTGCTTATGCGCCACCTGTATCAATGGTTACAGACCCATTAATCCTTGCTGTTGAAGAAGTAAGTAAAAAATTTAGTTAATTTTGGAGATGATATATTGCCTGAACATGGACATCATGGTCATGGGGGTCAAATGACTCCCGAACAACAAAGACAAATGATTGAACAAGAATTGAGACTTGCAAAGAACTTAGGTCAAATCAAACATAAACTTGTCGTTATGAGTGGAAAAGGAGGAGTAGGAAAATCTACCGTAGCTGCAAATATCGCCGAGACCTTGCAGAAGCTAGGTTACAAAACCGGTATTTTGGATGCGGATATTCACGGACCGAACATTCCTAAGATGTTGGGTTTGGAGATGTACGGTGAAGCGTTCAGCGAAAATCAGTTTGAAACATTCAGACAAATCACTGAAGAAAGGCTAGCCAGCCAAAATTTTGAAAGCGATGAAGAAAAATTGGCTTACATCGAAAGCGTTAAACAAGAATTTAACTCTACAATGTTTCCAGTAACACTTCCAAGCGGCCTTAAGGTAATGTCAATGGCATTTTTGCTTGAAAGCATCGACACACCAATCATCTGGAGAGGACCTCAAAAGACCGGTGCAATCAAACA
>JAUNXN010000171.1 GCA_030539795.1 Methanobrevibacter sp. | reverse complement strand
GGTGATTTATTATGGCTGAAAAAGAAATTAAAGTTGTGGGTATGCACTGCCCATCCTGTGTAAATGCTGTAGAATTATGTTTAAAAGACGTTGATGGAATTGAAGACGCTAAAGCTGATTTAGACACCGGAATTACAACCATTACAATGTCTGATGACGTAAGTGATGCAGACATTAATGAAGCTGTTGAAGAAGCAGGCTTCAAAGTAGAATAATCATTCTACTTAATTTCTATTTTTTTATAAAATTTTTTTAAACTGCTCAGGATTTTCTCATTATTCTTTCCAACCAAAAGATTGTGCTTTACATTTTCAAAAACAACCATTTCAGAATTTTTGATTTGGCACTGCAATTGCTTTTGTGAATCCAACAAAGTAATATCATCATATTTTCCGGCCAAAATTAAAGTCGGGACATGAACTTTCGACAACTCGTTTTCAACGTTGAAATCTATGAAAGCGTCAATTGCCTTAATATATGCTTCAGTATTTGCAGTAATTGAAGCAATTTCTCTAAGCATATCCAATTCTTCACGATTCTGACTAATAACATCAGGACACAATACCATTGGCAAAATTAGGTCATAAAACTCTTCAAAGCCAATATTCAAAGAATTCTTGAATTGAGTAAAAATATTTTTCAGATGATTATCTGTTTTGATAAAACTGGACATCATCACAAGCGAATCCACTTTATGAGGATATTTAAGCACATAGTCAATGGCAATAGCTCCACCTAACGAAAACCCTATCAGATTAACATTTGAAATGTTTAAATCATCTAAAAGGTCATTTAAATCTTCAACATAACTATCAGCAGTAATTTCATCATCATCCAATTCAGACTCTCCATGACCTCTTAAATCAATTCTTATAACCTGATAATCTTTTTTAAGATTAGATGCCAAAAATTCCCAGTATAACAAATTATCGGAAAGCCCATGAATTAAAACCAAAGTTTTGCCATTTCCTTCAACTTTAAAATTCAAATCCATATTTTATGTTTTGTTCTAAGGGCTATATAAGTTAAATATCAAATTTTAAATAACTTAACTGACAAATCATAAATCATATAATAACTTTTTAAAAAATTATTATAAAATAAAAAGGGATTGAAATGAAAACTGTTGCTATTAATGGTTATGGAACCATCGGGAAAAGAGTGGCAGATGCTGTATCTGCTCAAGATGACATGAAGATAGTTGGTGTTAGTAAAACTAGACCTAACTATGAAGCAAGAACTGCTGTTGAAGAAAAAGGATATCCATTATACATCGGAATTCCTGAAAGGGAACAACAATTTAAAGATGCTGGAATTGAAATAGCTGGTACTGTTGAAGAAATGATTCAAGAAGCAGATGTGGTTGTTGACTGTACTCCTGGAAGCATTGGACCACAAAACCTTGAAATGTATAAGAAAGCTGGTGTTAAAGCAATCTACCAAGGTGGGGAAGACCATGAACTGACAGGTCTTTCATTTAATGCTATTTCTAATTATGATGACTCCTACGGTGCAGACTACACAAGAGTAGTTTCATGTAATACTACCGGATTAACCCGTACATTGCATACAATTGATGCCATTGCAGATATTAAAAAAGTTAGGGCAGTGATGGTTAGAAGAGGATCAGACCCATCTGAAATCAAAAAAGGACCAATTAACGCAATTGTGCCAAATCCTCCTAAAGTACCTTCCCACCACGGTCCGGACGTAAAAACTGTTATGAAAGGAATTGATGTTACAACCATGGCATTGCTCGTGCCTACCACTTTAATGCACCAACATAACATTATGGTTGAAATCAACAACGATGTGGAAACCGAAGACATTCTTGAAGCTTTAGAAAAACGTTCCAGAGTAATCGTCGTTTCAGCTGAAGAAGGTTTAGGTTCAACTGCTGAGCTAATGGAATATGCTAAAGAACTCGGAAGAAGCAGAAATGACTTATACGAAATTCCAGTTTGGAAGGAATCCGTTAACGTTGTTGGAAATGAATTATTCTACATGCAAGCAGTGCATCAGGAATCTGATGTAATACCTGAAAACATTGATGCTATTCGTGCACTTTTAGAAATGGAAAGTGACAACGAAAAATCAATTGCAAAAACTA
>JAUNXN010000170.1 GCA_030539795.1 Methanobrevibacter sp. | reverse complement strand
TTACAATAACAAAAAAACTAGTTTTTAAAACAAAATCAAATATTTAAAAAAAAAGAAAAAATAAAAGAGTGATTAAACTCTTTTACTTGTTTTCGATTGAGCTTACCCTGTGCCAGTCTTCAAGGTTGGAGAAGATGTCTCCAGCGTGAGGCTGGATGTTTGCAGTGTCATTTGAAATGTCAAGTGAATCATCTACGAAGTATCCGTATTTGATGTTTGCAACCCATAACCAAGGAGCGTCACCTTTAGGTGAAACACCTGTTTTTCCATCCCAGGAAATTTTGGACAATTCATTATATGAATCTTGACCTTCTTTGGACAATGCGGAATCGATGTATCCGTCAACAACACTGTTGTTGTATAATGCAGGGTTTCCATATCCTACTCCTGCAAGGTCACTGTAGTATTCCAATTTGAGTGTTGAAGGGTCAGGCTCTCCCATACCCCATACTACACATTCGCTGTTTTTGATTTGATCCATTTTATCCCAGTCTGAACCGGTTGCATTGATTTCAATTCCTAATTCTTTTGCTTGTTCTGCAACACTTACTGCAATTGCTTGTCTTTCAGGAGCGTTTGCAGCATAGTAAAGGTTGAGTGATGCTTTAAGACCATCTTTTTCTACAATTCCATCTCCGTCAGTGTCTTCCCATCCACCGTCTTTTAGGATTTGTTTTGCTTTGTCAACGTCTCCGTCTTTGATTGCCGCATCAGGATTTGCCCATGGTGCTGCGCTTGACATTGCATCATAGTTAGGTGCAGCTGCACCGTTCAATGGACCGTCACAGATTGCTTCCCTGTCGATACCGTAGTTCAATGCATCCCTAATTGCCTTGTCTGCTGTCACGTTGTTTCCTAATGCAACACCTTCTTCGCTTACTTCACCAGTGTTGTTTATTACAGGCAATGCGATACCTCTTACGTCAAAACTGTCCATAAGATACATGGTGTATCCATCTACGGTTTCATTTGCATATTCAATAGGTACTGTAGCCACATCCAATTCTTTGTTTTTAGCGGACATGAATGCAGCTTCGTTTTCTTTAAATAATATTGTCAATTTGTTGAATTCACATTCTTTTCCGTAGTAATCTGGGTTTTTCTCAAGGATTATTTGTTGGCCTTTGTCCCATTGTACGAATTTCCATGGTCCTGATCCTACAGGGTTTTGACCATAGGTTTCATTGTTGTATGAGTCTGATGGCACGATTCCTAGGTATGGGAATTTGCATATGAATGAGGAATCAGGCTCTTCCAAGTCAAATTCAACAGTGTAGTTATCTACGGCGGTAGCGTTTTTCATGTTGCTGAAGTCAAGGCTTGCCCCGCTTGTTTTTGCTTCATTATAAGTGAATGCGACATCTTCAGCTGTCAATGGTGTGCCGTCTGTAAAGTTCACATCATCCCTGAGCTTTACGGTGACCTTCTTATAGTCTCCACTCACTTCATAGTCAGTAGCCAAATCATCTTCAAAAGTCATGTCTCTGTTCATCTTCAGTAATGTGGATTGCACTAAAGGTGCAGAGTAATAGTTCCAACCAAGAATCGGGTCCATACCTGCTTCAGGTTCACCGTTGTGACCAAGAGCGGCAACTACCAATTCATCGTCGGCTCTTTGTGTGGTAGAGTTTCCCATCATGAGGGCTCCACCAATAACCGCAACTAAAATAATTGCTATTATGCCAATAATGTACTTCTTATCCATTTTTTCTTCACCAATGTATATGATTTAAATTTTGAATTGCTATAATTATAGAAAATTAATAACAATTAATAATAATTTATTAATTTATATAATATAAATTTAACTTAAAGTATTACTTTATAAGCATATCATGAATAAAAAGTAATACATAGTTTTAATCATGCTGAAGAGGACTGTGGTAATAAATAGAGCAATCATTTTAAAGTTTGTTAAAAAATAGCTATTGAGTTAACCTCTATAATATAACAAGGACATTTGGTTGAGAATACAATCCTATGAAGAAAAATTAAGAAATATGCATATAATTTTCCTCAAAAAAAACACTGGTGTTTAATATCTCTGTTAAACATAAATACTCCCCTATTTATAACAATCACACTAACCTAACAATTTAGTCAAACTAACATCAAATTACTGAAG
>JAUNXN010000169.1 GCA_030539795.1 Methanobrevibacter sp. | reverse complement strand
AAAAAAAGAAAAATTAGATGGAATTACATTCCATCAAGACTCATATCAATCATTCTTTGAGTTTGCTCGGCTAATTCATCAGGAAGACCAGTAATATCCATGTTTAAAAATCCACGTACAATCATGGATTCAGCATCTTCTTCCTCAATACCTCTAGAAGTCAAATAATTGATTTCTTCTTCTGAAATTTTACCCACAGCTGCTTCGTGAGACATTTCTAAGTTAGAAGAACTAGCTTCAAGTTCAGGAACAGCATAAATAAAACTGTCATCAGACAATACCAATCCATGACACTCCAAGTGTCCTTTAACAGTAGGCACGGTTCCTGCAAGGTGTCCTCTAGCATATATTTTTGATTCATCCTGAGCAACGGCCCTTGAGATGACTTCCCCTCTAGCACCTTCGGCATTCAATAAAACTCTTGATCCAACATCGATGATTGAATCTTTTTTACCGCCCTGAATACTTTGGAAAATGGCTCTTGAGTTTTTACCGTCACAGTATGCAGTTGGGAAAGATTGAATAGTGCTAACCGGACTGGTTAAAATATAGTTGTTAATGTAAGTTGAATCATCCATTAGTTTAACACCTGTTCTTGGACGCACTTCAACCTGTTCAGCCCAATTGTGAACCATTGTGAATGTAATTTTAGAACCTGGCTTTAAATACATTTCAGATACACCAACGTGCATTGCTGAGCCCACATCATCACCGGTTGCACATCCGGTAATCAAATGCAATTCAGAGTTTTCCTCAGCAATAATAACGTTGTGAGCTGTCTGCATAACATCCTCATCGCTAATGAACATGCATGCTTGAACAGGCATGACCTCTTTAGTTCCCGGAAGGGACCTTACAAAATAACCGCTTAAAAATTCAGTTTCCTTTTCTCTTAAAGCAGTTTTTGCAGTGTATTTATCAGCATCAGGTTTGACAACATTCCAAAGATAATCTTCCAGCCAGCTGTATTTATCCAATGCTATTTGCATATTCATTACTTCAATAGAATCTGAGATGGAATTATTTGTAAAAATATTACTTTGATCCATTTGTAAAAATGATCCAGACCTGTTATTTTCTTCAGTATCGACACCGACTTTCAAAAGGTCTGTTTTGGTCTGTTTACCTAAATCATCCAAATCATCAATCATGTCTAAAGCGTTTACAGTCTCATCACTAAAGTTTTCAATTGTAACGTCTGCACCAATTGCAGCCTTTTTATTTATTGCCTTTTCAGCAGCCTCATAAACATTGCGCACACTCAACACATCCATTAAAACCATTTTTCCTAATATCTTCGAGAATTTCATTCGGGTTTCCAGAACAGGAAATAACACCATTCATCAAAACATGAGCTTTGTCAGCATTAACAAAGTTTAAAATATAGCCTAAGTGAGTAATTAAAAGACCGCTTCTTTTTCTGTCCCCATGCTTTTTATCCTTATCCAATAAAGTTCCAATTTCTGAAGCCAACAACTCCACATTTTCAATATCCACACCTGAATCAGGCTCATCGAACATTGTGAAATCAGGCATTTGAGCAAGCAACTGTAAAATTTCAGAACGTTTTACTTCCCCACCAGAAAATCCGAGATTAACATCCCTATCCAAAAATTCATCACTAAATTTAAGTTTTTTAGCTAATTCTTTCATTCTAGGATTTAATTCATCATTAACTTCTTGATGAGACTCAATTTTTAATAAATCTCCAACAGAAACTCCTCTGATTGAAGGAGGATTTTGGAAACTTACACCAATACCTAATTTAACTCTTTCTGCAGTGGATAACTCAGTAATATCCTGACCTTTAAATTTGATTGAACCTTGAACTACATCATAATTTGGAAAACCTAATATAGTTAAGAATAAAGTACTTTTTCCAGCACCGTTTGGCCCTAAAAGAACATGAGTTTCCCCTTCAGCAATAGAAAGGTTAATATTTTTTAAAACTCTTTTTCCGGCTACTTCAACAGCCAAATTTTCTATTTCGAGCAACATATAATCACCTTTTATAAATAAATATGAATTTATTATAGACTATACTAAATATATATTACAAAATATAAATAGTTAACAAAAAAAGTAAATAAAAAAAAGAGAATAACTGAAATTATTCAGTTACAATAATAAATTCGCCGACTTTT
>JAUNXN010000168.1 GCA_030539795.1 Methanobrevibacter sp. | reverse complement strand
ATCGTATGATTTATCTGCCTCTTTTATTGGCATTGTAACTCCTCTAAAATTAATATTTATGTGTCTGAATAAAAAAATGAACAAGAACTCTATGAGTGCTGCTCACATTTATAACATTATACTATATATTATCTACTACATAATATATTAACTTATCATGACCCTGTTCATGGCAAAATTTGATATAAAATAAAATCAAAACTAATATTATGGGATTTCACAGAAAATACAATTCACTATTTAAAGCCGTAGACAATATGATAAAATTATATAAAATATATAAGGATGACAAAGACGGCAAAAAGTCAAAAGATGAGAAAAAATGAACGTAATCCATTTAAGCGACTTCAACTGCATTTATTCCTATATCGGATTGAACCGAATGAAAAACACAGTTTCCAAGCTCAATCTGGATGTTGAATGGGAAATGAAATCATTCGAACTTGAGCCCAACGCAAATAATACCTCAGCAATGGAAAGGTTTGCTATAGATAATGGGCTATCTGTCGATGATGCTGAAAAGGAAATTGAGTCAATAGAAGAAATTGCCAAAAATGAAGGATTGAACGTCAACTACAGGGATATGGCCATCAACAGCTCAAAAGATGCCCATAGGCTTGCCAAATATGTTCAAAACAGATATCCTGAATTGGCTCAGGAACTTATTTTTAAAATATTTGAATCCAATTTTATCAAAAACGAAAATATTGCAGACCATGACGTTTTAATAAAAATTGCAGCATCTCTGGGATTGGATGAAAATGAAATATCCGAAATGCTTAAAAAAGAATCCTTACAAATTGAAGTGGAACTTGACATGGATGAAGCCCTTTCATACGGAATAACAAGAATTCCTTATTATATTATAGAATACAAGGGCGAAAGACTGACAATTCCTGGTGTTTTTGAAAAAGAAGATCTTGAAACCGCTTTTAAAGACATGCTTAGTGGCAAAATAAAAGACAAGAGTTATCTAGGCAGAATTGATTTTAACTAGTTTTAAAAGTTAAATACTTTGAAATACTTATAATTATTTCATGATTTTAAATAAGACAAGCAATGAATTAATCGATATAAAAATTATACGTGCAGATAACTTTTTTAAGCGTTTTAAGGGATTGATGTTAAAAAAGGATATTGATTTTGCAATGCTCTTTTCAAACCTAAAGGACTCGTCAATACACACCAACTTCATGAGGTTTGATATAGACGTCTATTTTTTAGATAAAAATAAGATAATTTTTGAAAAGGCAACATTGAAGCCCTGGAAATTCCATAAGCCAAAAAAGCAGGCCAGCTATATTCTGGAAGTAAAAAAAGATAGTCTAAAATTAAAGATAGGAGATAAGTTAGAATTTCTCTAAAATATCTTCTGGCTTTTCAAAAATTTGAATATTGTCAATTTTTTCTAATTTGCGAGTATTTTCAATGTCAATGTCTCTCATATAGATTGTAATGATTTTTCCTTCTGAAATTGCATCATGAGGACATGTATTCCTACACATACCACAGCCAATACATTTGGTCAAGTCTATTTCCTGATGGGGAATGATTGCACCCTGCTGGCATGCAAGAGCTGCAAAGCAATCATCACATCTTTGACATTTGGATAATTCTATTTTAGATGGAAGGACCGTATCGATAGGGCCCGGATGAATATCAACTGGAACCATATAAACGGGAACTGCACCCTTTCCGGATTGCGCCACCGCATTTGTAACCAATGTGTCTGCAATCCCATAGACTATTTTTGAAACCGTATTTGCTGTAGCTGGAGAAACTATTAAAAGGTCGTATTTTCCAATTGAAAGACGACCTGTAATTGGATATGAAAATTTTTGATTGGAATCAGTGGCCAATTCACGATATTTTCCGCCGGTTATGCGTTCAATTCTTTCATAAAGCCCATACATTTTAAGGACTTCCTCTGCCGCTCCTGATAAAAATACTGTGACTTCATGTTCTTTGGCTAAATTTTCAGCCAAATGCACTGATTCACGTAGTAAATGGCCAGCTCCAGTAAATGCAAATCCGATTCTCATTTTAATCTAAATTATGATATTGGTATGCTTCCCTGTCTGAGAATGCATAATCAAGTACAGTGTATTGGTTCATGAATTCA
Organism: Methanobrevibacter sp.; assembly: GCA_030539795.1. Classification (GTDB taxonomy): domain Archaea; phylum Methanobacteriota; class Methanobacteria; order Methanobacteriales; family Methanobacteriaceae; genus Methanocatella. Next base: position 49 of record JAUNXN010000168.1, on the reverse strand, counting down.
GCAACTTCATCAGCAATGTCTTCCTTATCAACTGCAACACGTTTGATGA
>JAUNXN010000167.1 GCA_030539795.1 Methanobrevibacter sp. | reverse complement strand
CCTTGCGATAAGGAATCTTCATTGCATGACCGCATTCACCACAAAAAATGTTAACTTCACTGTTAACTAGCCGGACGGTGCAATTGCGACCAGGCGAGAGGAAACTCTTGCATTTCTTACAATACCTTCTCTTCCATTCTTCAGGAACAGGAGTATTGTATTTGGTGGACAATTTCAATGCAAGTTCTACATAGCGATTGGATCTTTCCGGATGGGTGATGAATTCCATCTCGGCACGATTAAAAAGAATTTCCATTCTTTCCTTCGCTATATCAATCATCCACTTCGGTCTTTTTCCTCTACTCAAAATATCCTCCCTTGTAGGATATTAATATTCATGATTGGATTAAAATGATTTGCGCAATTTAAAACAAAAACCATAGTTAAAAATTTTAACCTTAGGTTAATATGAATATTAAGAATAATTATGTTTATTACTATTTATAAAGGTTGTGGATATATGGGATTTTTAAATTAAAAATTATATTTTTGAAAAAATAAATGGATTAGCTAAATCCACCTATCCTCCGTATTCCTTTGATTTTGTCGAAATCGGAATCATTTGTAACTATTTTGTTAATCCTATGTTTTTCCATTGATACCAGAATAGTGCAATCAGAAAAATTCATGCTAAAATTGTAAAATTTGCACAATTCCATGGCTTTTTGATAGTCTTCAACAGACAAATAGTCAAAAACATCCAAATTAACTAATTTATCGATAATTGCATCAAAATTCCCATTGAAATTGTTTACCTTCAAGCTATTGAGAACTTCTACTAAAACCGTGATGTTGGTTGCTTTTGCCTCTTTTGCTAAAAAAGGCCTAATATTTTTTGAAAATGCATTATGAGAATCTCTCTTTATTATTAGACCATTAATGTAGTTTGTATCCAAGAAAATCATTTAAAATCCTCCATGTGGTGTTAAAGAATGAAGAATTAATCCCAACCCTCTTCACCAAGGCGAACAAGGTCATCTAAAACATCATCCCCCTCAGGCTTGTCATGGTCAAGCATATTCCAAATTTTATCATAGTCTATTTCTTCCGGAATATCTTCAATTTTTTGAAATTGAATCCAGAGAGCATCATTAACAACTTCCTCAGGAGATCTATCTGTCAATTTAGACACGATATTTACTTTTTCTGTTACATCATTATTCAAACTCACCATTAGCATTGTATCAGCCTCTTGCTTTAATATTTGTCTAAGATATTTTTCAATCAGATTTTCAATAGAACATTTATTTTCTAAAGCATACATATTTAAATCTTTAAAAAGTACCTTATCGATTTCAAAACTTATTTTTACGATATTAACACCGCCTTATTAAGTTATCCTTAATCCAAAAGCACTTAAAGATTTTTAAAACTTTCGGACCAAACTAGCTAGAAAAGTCAAATTAATATATGAAATCCACAATATATAAGTATTTTCCCAAAGCACAAAATCATAAGTGCGTATCTTAAAAAATAATAATTATAAGATAATTATTGATTTAAAAAAGAAAAATCAAAGTGATTTAGAAAAATTGAATTGAAAATGAAAAATTGATGTTAAATTAGCCATTCCATGAAGTCGACTTCACCAACCGGAAATTCCCTTCTATCAGAAATCACATCATCAATCAAGTCAACTATTTCATCAACGCTTAACTCGCCAACATCAATTTCAGAAATGGCATCCCCATATTCATCAAAAGCTTCGGCTGTGCAAACCCCCATGGCTTCAGCCTCTAGATTTTCTCGGATTTTGCTCTGCGAATAGTCACGCGCTTCAAGCCTTTTACGTAAAATTTCAGGATGAACCCTTAAAACAATTACTTTATCCGCACCGGAGCATAAATGAGCCAAATGGCCTTCAAAAATAATCAGCTCATCGCTATCGCAAATTATCTCGGAAACCTTATCATTTAAAGCGTCAATGTCAATGATTTTATAGCCCTTATCCTCATCGATGCCTAAAACAAAGCCATTTTCAATAGCCAAATCATTGATTTTAATCAATTTGCAATCTAATCGATTGGATAAAACTTCACTGACTGTTGTTTTTCCAGTACAGGGAGTGCCGGTTATAAAAATAGTTTTTTTCATAATATCAAAAAAAAGAAGAATTATTTTTTAAGAATAATCCTTAAAACATCTTCATCTTCAAGTACGTGGTCGGGACCAACCT
>JAUNXN010000068.1 GCA_030539795.1 Methanobrevibacter sp. | reverse complement strand
ATATAAATACGATACCTATATAAAACACTTTTGAAACAGTTTTTGGAATTGCGGTTTCTTTAAAGAAAAATTTCAAAGAGTGTATCAAATGCTGAACTATAGGTGGTCCCGGACGTTTTTGAACACGTGCCATAATCTTTCTATGCAAACCTAAAAGCAAGCTTCCCGCCAGGAATGCAATAATAACTTGAATTAATATTTCTGCCATCAAATTCATAATACCACTCTAATACCCAGTAAATGGTTCTTTCACCCTTTCTTCTGCATCTTCAGGTCTTGGTTTAGCCATAGTCAATAAACCTAAAGATAAAACCCATAATGGAATACCAAATATAGCTACAGTATAAACAATCCATGCTTCAAAGTTTATAACCAAACAAGCAAGAATAGCTATTGTTGATAATGCCAATAATACGATACATAAACTTTTTTGACTATTCATACTACCACTTACCACAATACCAATAATAAAATTTCAACCGCTCTTACAATAATGAACAGGGAACTCAAGTGAATGATAACAATGAATGGAGAACCTGCTGTCCTGAACATCTCCGCCTTACTTGCGAAGAATGGGGCCACTCCACTTTCACCCAAGATACCTATCAACATCAACACAGCACCAAACACAACCATCGGACTTGCAGGCATTTGAGACAATACTGCAAGTGACAATGTTCCTGTTGATGCAAGAATAATGGCTGCACCGCCAAACAGCGGCAAACTGCACATCATGGCTATAAGGCCATAATTAAATGCGGAGTTCAATACGCTGGTTTGCTTTACAGCTGAAACAATACCGATGTTTAAAATACCAACCAGTGCCATGAATAAAGTAAAGTTAAACAAATCTCCAGTTATCATTGCGCCTGCAGATGCAATACCGCAGATAACAGATAGGAATCTTCTTTGCTTAAACTCCTTTTCACCTACTTTGACTTCAGTATTGTTTAAATAATGCATTGTAGCTTCTATTTGAGTTTCAGGCTTACTCAATCCAATCATTACTGTAAATCCAAGTAAAACCGCAAAAAGGAACAGGTTAAACGGTGTGAGATATAATACTATGTCTCCAAGCGGAATTGTTCCAAGCAAATTTCCTCCAAGTGTAACAAAATCCATTCCCATCACCTACTCCTTGTCTATGTCCTCTCTCATAAGCAGGCCAATCAGTCCTACTTTTGAAGCTACTTTTAATAATAATCCACATGCTGCCAAGAATAAACTTAATAACCAGTATTGAGGAGTTACAAAGAATAACAGGAAACCTATTATCCATAAGCACCATGCAATTCCAGATACTCCGGCAACACCATCTAAAATTAATACAGGAAGGCCTCTTGCCTTTTTAGACAATGCATACAATACTATTCCACCACCAGCTACTGCACCACCAGTAAAACCGGTCAAGAAAATACCGTAACCAATTAACACTAATGCTATGAAATTAGGAGCAGTATTCAATATTTCCATGTTCAAAGCAAATGGCTGTGGGAATAGTGAAGCTGATTTAGACAAGTTTCTTCTCGGATCACTTTCAATGATACGCATTTCCCTTGTAATTAAAATCTCAGATATGGCTAAAGTTTCTGCAAGTTCCACTACCAAACCCGGTAAAATCAAAGCTTCAGCCAAGTCAGTTCCAACGGCAGACACCACAAAAATCATGGCAAGACCGACCAAATCAGTCAGGATAAGAATGTGAAGCTCTTCCCTTTTCATTGCTATTGCCATGGTAGCTATAAATCCAACAATCAATCCAGCATAAATTGCTGGCATGTACATGCTTAAAAATGCACTAGGGACAAATGCAGGCACTAAAACCATTAGTTATCCCTCCTTAACTGCTTTGATCTAGCTTTAGCATCGTTCGCTTTAACTTCGTTAGCCACTTTTGTTGAGTCAGTAATGGCTTTTTTAACATCTTTTCTGATTTCATTTTCATCATTTTTCCTGTCCATGGTATAATTGATGGATAACCATGAAGCAATGATGAATGCCATCATCAATATTGAAGATTCGAGTATTGTATCGAAACCTCTTGTATAATACAATATTTCATCTATAAGTCCGCCAGGAGATGAATAGATTGATGTTCCAAAGTATGGGGATATAGAGGATACCCATTGCGCTATTGGAGACATGTATCCTGTAATCATACCCAGCTCTGCTGCATTTTCTGGGTATTGGGGATTGATATTTCCCGGCTCTGTTAAGACTTCACCGCCCCTGTCATAAGGAGCGATGGCCAAACCTTCATCTATCTGCTCTTGAGGAGCGGGTCTAACATACAATTGATCTGGATTCAAGGCCATAGGGACTATAAGGCCTATTATTAATATAATTCCTAAACTAAATGCAAACAGACGAGGAATGTTTTTGGGGTCTGCCAGTTTATTCCATAAAACTCCTATTCTCATACGTCAGCCCCCATCTCTTCTAAACGAATAATAGCTCTAAATAATATTAAAGTAATAATGACAGTAGTTGCAAGCAATGTCAATAATGCCAAAACATGATTATAACATAACAGGACCAAACAAACACCAATTGATGCCACTTCAGTATTGAATGTCCTTATTATCGGGTCATTGACTCCTGGACCCCATGCTGTAGCAATGCTTCCAACAATTGCAAGGAAGATTCCAAAGTAAAAGAATAATGGAACGCTAATCATTTGCATCACCACTTGCAAGCTTGTTTTTTCTGATTTCATTGATTTTGACAATAGCCAAAATAAACACTAGTGTGGATAACGGGTCAACCAAAGCTGCAAACATCGCTACATCCAAATATTTGAATAAAACAACCGCCAAAACAAATCCTGCATCAAGTATTGTAAACATTATAACCTTATCCAATGGCTTTTTAAGGAATATGATACCGAATGCGCCGATTACCATCAAAGCAATTGCAATTATTGATACGAAAAACTCCATCTTCATCACTCCAGCAGTATTTCATCATCAAGTCTTTTCAAAGTGTAAGCAATTGCATTTGCACTGATTGTAGAACAAATAAAGAATGCAGCTGCAACAACAAGAGCAAACGGAGTGTTGATTACCAATGCAATAATGGCAGATACTCCAAACCCGATAACATTTATGTACAAAAGCCTTTCAGCCCTGTTTCTTGTTACCAAAGCTCTTAATGCTACGAATACGACTATGATACCGATTATTTCTACATACATATTATCACTCTCTAGCATGCCTATTGAATTTTTCGGCGATTTTGCCTAAAACAACAGAAGCCCTGACTTGGTCAATACCTTGAACTGTTAAGATGGCAATTACCATCCCCACAATGAACATTTCAGGTGCAAAGCCTAAAAAAGAACAGCAAATGAACAAAATTAAAGTTGCTGTTAAGCTTCCGCAAGTTCCGGCATACCCCGGATCAGCACATAACCTGTTTCCCATGAATACAAAGAATGCGGCTATGATTCCTCCAGGAATTCCTAAAAGCAAATATCCAATAGAAGCTAATAAAGTACCGGCAGATGCATCAGGAGAACATAAAATGTTTCCTTGGAAATATCCGCCAGCAATATCTCCTCCCCTCTTTTCAACATCTTTTCCAACTAAACCAGCTCCTCTAACGCCAGCTTGTTCGGGAAGTCCGAAATATGTATCTACAATAACAAAATTCAACCAACAAAGAATTGCAGCAATTATTATTCCAATTACCTCATTCATTAATATCCTCCCCATTATCTTCATTTAGAGGCTTTGGAAATACAAAATCAAATAAATATTTCACAAATAATGCAGATAAAATACCTATAACAATAGCCAGGACCAAACCGTTATACATGAAAGTATAATTTAGAACTAAAAAAATTGAAAGGATGCCTATAGCTATTATTGGAGTTGGATATATCGCACTAACATCAAAAGAATACCTATATGGTTTGCCAGGCAATAATGGAAGTTTCAAAAGCAAAGCTACTAAAATAGAAACTATAATGGCCACAATATAAGCTAAGAAAATATCAAATGAACCTAAAGTTATATTGCTAAGCCCAAACGCATTGCCATAAGAAGCAAAAAATATGGTACTATCCATCAAATCAAACATATTATTAGACTCCTCTTAAATAAATAATATAAATATAAAAATATATAAAGATTGTTACTTAAAAATAATATATAATTGCTTAATTATAATTTAAATTAATTAATGGTGGCTTAATGAAAAATAAAAATATTCTAATTACTGGTGGACTAGGATTTATCGGCTCTCACATTGCTAATGAACTAATAAAAGACAATGAAGTTGTTATTATTGATAATCTATCCACAGGTAATATTAATAATTTAAACGATTCAGAACATGAAAATTTAAGAATAATCAAAGAAGACATTCGCAATGCTAATTTAGACAATATAACAAGCGGAATTGATTATATATTCCATCTTGCAGCTATGGCAAGTGTCCCGCTAAGCATCGATAAGCCAGTTGAATGCAGCGAAATAAATGTTAATGCCACCGTAAAACTTCTGAATTCAGCTGTAAAGAACAACGTTGAAAAAATAGTCTTTTCATCTTCATCATCTGTTTACGGGCAAAACAAGAATATGCCTTTAAAGGAAAGTGAAGTGCCAATGCCGACTTCACCTTATGCCGCTTCAAAAGCCAGCTGCGAATTCTTTTTAAAATCATTCTATGACAGCTATGGTCTAAATTATACTTCTTTAAGATACTTTAACGTTTTCGGACCGGGACAAAATAAAAATTCCCAATATGCTTCCGTAATACCTAATTTCATCGGCACACTTCTTGAAGGCAAACAGCCTGAAATTTATGGTGACGGCGAGCAGACCCGGGACTTCATTTATGTAAAGGATGTTGTCCGTGCAAATATTAATGCCTGTGAGGCGGATTTCAACGGAATCGTCAATGTTGCCTCAGGCAAAAAACTGAGCATCAACCAATTGTACGAAATCGTTAAAAAAACTCTCGGAAGCAATGTTGAAGCAAGATATCTTCCGGAAAGACAGGGAGACATAAAGCATTCACTTGCCGACATAAGCAATTTGGATAAAATTAATCTAAAAATAGATTCTGAAAACTTTGAAAATCAGTTAATCGAAACCATCGAATGGTTCAAGACCATATTATAAAAAAAAGTAAATTTAGTGGAATCCGCATCCACTACAAGTTTCACATTTTTCCTCTTCAATAGGGTCATATTTCTTATCTTCCTGAAGAGTGGCTGAGATGAAATATTGGTCAAATTCTTCCTTACTTTTTAAAACAGGTGAAAGACCCTTAAAGTCACATCTGATATCACCTGTTCCACCAATATCAACCAAAATCGGTTCGCCTAATTTAAACCTTTTAAAATATGATTCAACTTCATCTTTTAAGGCCCCTGGCACTCTGAAATTAAAAGATAAAATATTGTTCTCCTTCATTTTCAAACCAACATATTTCTGGTCAATCTCATAGTTTAAACCTAATTGTTTTTTGAAAATAATATTAGTACCGATCTCATTAGATACCATTTCTATAATCTCCTTGAATAATTAAATTAACATTATATCTTTAAAGTATTTAAATACTTTCATGATGATTTTCGAATAATCTTCCCAAAAATCCAATCAGATTAACAATCTTTAAAATACAATACATACAAAAATTAGATTACTTAAAGGGGATTTGATTACATAGTAGATTCAATAGGCAACACATTATATAATTTTGCGTGATAATATGGGAAATGAATCTTTTTTATCTAAATATTTTACTGATGGCCATAATTTAACTATGAACGAAAGGATATGGTTCATTGTAATATTAGCAACACCCCTAACTTTGATATTATCAATGTTTTTTATTTTAACACATGAATACATAGCCATCGGAATGTTAATATTACATTTGTCATTCATAATTCCTATTTCAATACCTTATATTTTCCGAGATTATTTTGAAAAAAATTATGGACTCTGGTCAAAAATTCATTCAGATGCCACTTACCAGTATTCTGCAAAAACACTCCCATTTTATGTCCCTTTTTGCATTATTCTTATACTCGAATTGTCATATTTTTTTAATAAATGGTATTTAGGTATTAATCTTTCAATATCATTTATCATTCCTTGTTTAATTTTAATTTCAAGAAATAATATTTTTCATGAAAAAAATTGTTTGATAAATGATGAAATAGTTTTTGGATATCCTCCCCACATCTATGGAATCATTAGCTTAATTATGGGATTATTTGGTATTTTTAATGCGTTTAGATTTTTTTATAGTGATTTTAATTATTTTGTTATCTGTTTAATAGTCATTTTATTGTTCCAATTAGCAATAGTTAATCCGGATGTGATGAATAAAGTTCTACCTTTTGAAATTAGACGGAAAAAAGGTTTTTTAATTTTTATCAGCTGTTTTATCATTCTATATTTAATCATAATCTTTTTTATGTGCGGTTCTCTAAAATTCATCCCACTGCAGATTGATTTAACCCCTTGGGGCATCCTTCGAAAGATTATTATTTACGGACTCTCAATAATTTTAGTTATACAATTCTACAAACTATCTAAAAAAATGAATAAAAAGGAGTGAAAAGTTTAATGAGTTGTTGCGTTTCTCTAGTCTCAGACACTAAAAATTATATAGAATTAACTAGTTTTTTTGGCGTTAATGACAATAGGGGCAGTTATACTAGAATCATGAACAGCATTGAATCCAGTTACAATGCTTATGTCCACAGTATTGACCCAGTTTTGGCCTTGAACTTCACTGGAGAAAAAAGCAATAACACTTATATGTGCCACGCTTTGTCATCACTACTCTTCGGCGAGATAGAATCACAAGCACTGAACTTCACAGGCAGATCAAGTAATTCCTCAGTAAGCATTATCTTTTCAGAAATATTAAACGGAGCTAATTTCACATTAAATTACACAAATGGAATATTAACAATACAACTTGTTGGAAATGAGAATTATACATTCATCTTTGATTTAAATACTGGATTAGTATATGATTTAACAAATTATGAAAATTTCACATACAAAGGAGCAATTTCAAGCGAATCAAATGAAAACTGCCCATATCTATTCATAGATACGTTAATATTAAGCATTTATGATTCAATGAGATACAAAGGAGATTTAACATATCATGGTCCTGAAGTTAAATTATCTGATAATGATAAAAAAATTTTAGCTGAAATGGGAGGTGCATTTTCAATAGCTGGTGCAGCTATAGCTGTGCCATATGCAATATCTAGTGTCGAATTAATAATGGCCGGAGCAATTATCACATCATCAGTAGCATTACCTATTTTATTATGTGTTTCCTTAGTAGTTGTTGGATTTGCTTTGTATTATTATGCTGATGAATATGAGCTTAAAAGAACAATAGGAGATGTTTCTAGTTCTTTTATACAAGATATGGTGGTGTAAATGGATTTAAATAACATTTTAACAAAATCAAATGATAATTTAAAAACCTGGCAGTGGATTGTGATAATTGAATTAATATTATTAATTCCGACAATTGAATTTATTTACGCATTCCTATATGTTAATCACGATTTCAATGGTTTGATAGTTTTATCAGCATTTTATGTTTTAATGTATGGTCTGATGTTTCCATTTCTTTTTAAGGATAAGATTGAAAAAAAGTATGAAATCCATTCAAAAATTATATTCAGAGCTACGTACCAATTTTCGTCTAAAATCAGTTCAATTTATTTGTTTGTTTTTATGTACATCCTATTGGTAGTGTCTTACGTTTTAGACTATTATTTGGGATTTATTCTTTCTTCGTTTTTTATTATTCCAATCCTTAGTTCTTTTTTAGGTACTAAAGTATTTAATGATTCAAGTTGCTATGATGGAGATGATATCATATTAGGTTATCCTCCAGTCTATCCATGGATCAGCTTATTAATAGGAATATGCAGCTTCTTCTACATAATGAAATTCAACAATTCCCTAATGCCCATTGTGTGCTTAACTTTCATTATTCAGCTGATTGTTGTTTTGCCAAATATCGCAAATAAAATACTTCCATTTGAAATTAGAACAAAAAAAGGATGCATATACTTCATTACATTAGCAATAATCCTTTATATCCTTTTAATGTATTTAACATTAGGCAATGAAATATTAAATCTACCCAAAGTTTCATTAACACCTACACAAATAATAACAAAAATAATTCATTATGCCTCAGCAGCAATACTGGCATATCTATATTATAAACAGGCCAAAAAGATGAATAATAAAAAATAAGTGGCTGCTAAATGAAAAAGATTTTTTTGAACTTTCAAAAAAATTATTATGCTCCCAAATCAAATTTTGCATAAAAACCCATAAAAAGTTACAAAAGATACTTATCATGTCCACAATCTTTAAAATATAACATCTACAAAAATATAAATTAATTAAATTAAAGGGGATTTGATTTTGAATAAGAAATTAATCTTTTCATTAATTCTATTTTGCTTATTATTTAGCATGTCATTTTGTTTTGCAGAAGACTTCAATAACACTTCTAACTGTTCTGACATTGATTCTTCTGATTGTTTTGGGGTTTGGTTCCATTCATCCCCGGAATAGCCCTGCCTCTTTTAGCGGC
>JAUNXN010000067.1 GCA_030539795.1 Methanobrevibacter sp. | reverse complement strand
GAAACAAATTTTTTAGGAATTTATTTTTTATATTTTTTGATTAGACCGATTCCCCATTCTGTCATTTCATCGGCTTTGTCCTGTGAGTCTGATTCGGCAAAGCATCTGAAAATAGGCTCGGTTCCGGACGGCCTAATGATAACCCATCCGTCATCTTTCAGAATTTTAACGCCGTCTGTTAGGTCAAGTTCAAAGTCAGTAGTCTCTTTGATTTCATCTGCAATGCTTGACATGACAAATTCCTTTTGATCATCAGGGCATTCGATTTTCATCTTTTTAGCATAATAAACAGGAAGTTCGTTGACTAACTCGGACAACGGCTTTTTCTCTTTTGCAATGATTTCCAGGATTTTCGCAACGGTCATTACTGCATCTCTTCCATAAACGAAATCAGGGAAAATCAAACCGCCGTTTTCCTCTCCACCGAATAGGCCATCTTCATCCTTGAGTTTACGTGCTACAAGCAGGTCTCCAACAGCGGTAGCTATCACATTGCCGTTGAATTGGTCTGCAACATCATAAATTGCCTGTGAAGTTGCAACGGTAGTGACGATGGTTCCGCCATTGTTTTCCTTAAGCATCTGTTTTTCAACAAGTGTGAAGGTTTTGTCTCCTAAAACGAAGTTTCCTTTCTCGTCAATGCAGATGGTCCTGTCAGCATCTCCGTCGTGTGCAAGACCGACGTCCGCACCCAACTCTTTTACAACGCTGATCAGTTCCTGAAGGTTTTCCTCGATTGGTTCAGGGTCACGGCCTGGGAAAAAGCCGTCTGCCTGGCAGTTGAGGGTTGTAACGTCACAGCCAAGCTTTTGAATCAGGTATGGTGCTGTAAAGCATCCCGCACCGCTTCCGCAATCGACCACTACTTTCAATTTGGCTTCACGGATTGCATCGGCATCAACTTTTGAGATTGCCTCATCGACATATTCGTCAATGATTTTGTCATTGTGGTAAATTTGACCAATTTCGGAGAAAGGCACTCTGATAGGTTCCTCGTCAAAATATAGTTTTTCAATTGCAAGGTCCATCTCATCAGGTATTCCGATTCCGTATTCATCTAAAAACTTAAGTCCGTTGTATTTTGGAGGATTGTGTGATGCGGTAATCATCACTCCACCGTCATAATATTTGCGGACCGCATATTGAACGCCGGGTGTTGGCAGGATTCCTAAATCCACCACGTCACAGCCGGATGATAAAAGTCCTGCCTTTACGGCTTCCTTCAACATTGGTGTGGAGGTCCTTGTGTCTCCACCAACAGCCACGGTTCCCTGAATCTGTGAACCATAACAGGCCGCCAATCTTGATGCAAATTCTGGAGTTAATACGTCATTAGCTGTTCTTCTAACTCCAAATGTTCCAAATAATCTTTTTTTATCAGCCATGTTTTAAATTCCTATTCATTTATTTATACTATTTTTGGATTTAAACAAATAAATAGGTATTGTTAATTCATTATTCTCAGACTGTCTCCACTCGACAAAATCAGTTCCAAATCGGATTTATATTCCGTCACCGTTCCGGTAACCTCAACCTTCCTGCCCTTGAAATCTTCAATGTCCAGGTTTCTCGATTGGATTTCGGCCACCTGCTTTTCGAATATTATCAGGGGGATTTGGCTTTCGCCATCACCGAGCGTTAGAAAATAATTGGTCTTTGAGCTTGACTCGGCAATATCCGTTATCACGCCGTCAATACACACTTTCTCATCAATCATGGCTCTTGTAATGTCTGAAATGTCAACTTTTTTGACTTCAATTGAAGGGGTAAAGATTATCAGCCCCACAATGCCGATTAAAGAGGTTATCAATGCAATTCTTAATAGCTTTTCATCTGTGATTTTCATAATTCTTTAATTGATTTTCAAGGTAAAAATAGGTGCTAGAAAGTCATCTTGTAAAATTTATCTATAAGTAAAAATATAATATGACCATGTTTGAAAATATGACAAAAACGGAATTGTATGCTATTTTAACCGGCGTTTTCACAGCATGCCTGATTATATCCAATACAATTGCAAGCAAGACATTCACTCTTTTTTCATTCACTCTGCCGTGCGGAGTAATAATCTTTCCGATAATCTACATTGTCAGCGATGTTCTGGCTGAAGTCTACGGCTATGAAAAGGCTCGCAGGGTAATTCTTTTGGGTTTTTTCATGAATCTTGTTGCGGTAATCTGTTTTAATATAGCAATATGGCTTCCGGCACCCGCATTTTTTGAAAATTCACAGGCTTTTGAAATAGTTTTGGGAAGTACTTTCAGACTGCTGATGGCAGGTTTTGCAGCATATATTGTAGGATCACTTGTCAATGCGAAGCTAATGAGCTATCTCAAGAAATGGGATGAGGAAAAGCTGTTTGTCAGATGCATCGTTTCTACATTGTTCGGTGAAGGTTTGGATGCACTGATTTTCATTACAATAGCATTTTTCGGCACAATGCCTACAGAGGTACTATTGGTAATGATTGTTGCTCAAGCGCTGTTCAAAACAGTTTATGAAATAATCGTATATCCGGTTACAAGAACAGTTATCGTCAATATAAAAAAGTTGCCTGAGAATTAATTTCCGGTATTGTACATGGAAATTAACCTCTCAACGGTATCGGCGTCCATCGGACTTTTATCTTTTCTTATATTTTTAACGACAGGGAATCTCAAGGAGTATCCGGTTTCATATTCCGGGGATTCGACGATTTCTGAAAATGCGATTTCCAATACTATTTTCGGCTCGACTTTAATGTCACGGCCTTTTGTTGAAATCTCAAGCTCCTTCATCTTGCCTGTGAGGTATTCTAGGGTTGCATCGTCAAGGCCTGTTGCGGCATAGGCCACGCTTTTGAAGTCGTCATTCTCATCTCGAAGAGCAACCAGGTATGATCCGACAAAGTCACCTCTTTTTCCAATACCGTAGGTTCCGCCAATGACCACCATGTCCAAGGTTTCAGGCTCAGCCTTGTATTTCAGCATTTTCTTGCCTCTTAAACCAGGGATGTATGGCGCTTCGCTGTCCTTAATCATTATTCCCTCATGGCCCTCATTGATTGATGTTTCAAACAGCTCCTGAATCTCATCAAGATTGTCTGCGGTTCCGACTATCATGGTACTCAAGTTCATCTCATCAACGGAAGTGTCAACGATTTCCTCCAATGTCTCCCTTCTGATTTTCAAAGGCTCGTCAATCATTGGCACCTTATAATAGAGAACGTCAAATAGGTATAATTTCAAAGGAACGTTTTCCATCGCTTCTTCAACATTGTATTTTCTTCTCACCCTGTGCAGGATGTTCTGGAAAGGCAGAGGCTTGCCGTTTCTTGTAGCTATCACTTCGCCCTCTACAATGTAGTCTTCGTGCGGAAGGTATTCATCAAACAGCTCAACGATTTCGGGAAGTGCATGGGTGATGTTTTCAAGCCTGCGTGTGAATATGTTGATTTCATCACCGTTTCTGTGAACCTGCAGTCTGATTCCATCATATTTTGTATCGCAGACTGCTGTGCCTATCTCTGGAATGATTTCATCCAATGGCGGTGCAAGCTGGGCAAGCATAGGCTTTACCGGAGTTCCCGGAGTCAGATTAAGTTTTTCAAGACCTGCAGCGCCCTGCTCTTTGGCAGTTCTTGCAACCACTGAAAAGTCGTTTGTAAGCATTTGGGCTCTTTCGACTATGCTTTTGTCAATGTCGAATGCCTGAGCTATGGCGTCCCTGACCACTCCGTCTCCGACGCCGATTCTCAACTCTTCCGTGATTGTACGTGTCAGGTATTTGGCTTCGGTTGCGCTGGCCTGGCTCAATAATTCTAAAATGATTGCAATTTTACGGTTGGTAGACCTTGAACCGCTTATTGTGGATAATTTGCGCAAGCTATTGAAGACAAAGTCGATTGTAAGGGGCTGTGAGAAGAATGTCATCTGGGACTTTTTGGCGTATAATTTTATGCATGCAAGGCCGATGTCGCCTTCGTCACGAACCGCATCTTCCACTACGGCCTGTGTGGTTCCAACGGCTTCTGCAACTGCCCTTTCCACAAGTTTTCCACCTATTCCGATTTCTTCTGAGCTCCAAGCCGGAAACACCACTCCCAAAATCAGCAGACCCACCTTTTCAATGGTGTCAGAATCCAATTTTTTCAGGTATTCGGCTATTATCTCGGTCTTTTCAAGTCTTTTTGTGGTTGCTTCAAGCGCTGAATAGACATCTACCAGTTCCTGATATTTCATCAGAATTCACCTTTGGCTATTTTTACTGCACAGTATTCTCCGCACATCGCACACATTTCATCATCGTCAAGCTCGCATTTGTCACGGTATCTTCTAGGTTTGGACTTGTCCAGCGCAAGGTCAAATTGGGCATCCCAGTCAAAGTCCCTTCTGGCCTTCGCCATTGCAAGTTCCCTGTCCCATGCCTGAGGCAATCCTTTGGCAACATCAGCCGCTTCCGCAGCTATTTTGGAGGCTACAACTCCCTCTTTAACATCTTCGAGGCTAGGCAATGACAAATGTTCTGCAGGTGTTACGTAACACAAAAAGCTGGCTCCGGCAGTAGCTGCAATGGCACCGCCGATTGCTCCGGTAATGTGGTCATATCCTGGAGCGATATCAGTTACGAGAGGTCCGAGCACATAGAATGGAGCTCCGTGACAGATTGTTTTTTGAATTTCCATATTGGCTTTAATCTGGTTTAACGGCATGTGTCCAGGCCCTTCAACCATCACCTGCACATTGGCATCCTGAGCTCTTTTGACAAGTCCGCCAAGGGTTACAAGCTCTTGAATTTGAGGGATATCGCTTGCATCCGCCAGACAGCCCGGCCTGAGTCCGTCACCTAGGGATAAGGTGATGTCGTAGTCATAGGCCAATTCCAAAAGATAATCGTAATTTTCATATAATGGGTTTTCCATATCGTTGTGGTTGATCCATGAAGCTATGAATGTCCCTCCACGGCTCACAATTCCCATCATTCTTTTTGCCGCTTTTAGCTTTTCGACAAGATCTTTGGTGATTCCGCAGTGGAGTGTCATGAAGTCCACCCCTTCCTTTGCCTGGTTTTCAATGGCCTTGAAGATGTCGTCAGGGTCCATATCAATGATTTCCCTGTTCTTGTTGAGTGTCACGACGCCTGCTTCATAAATCGGAACGGTTCCGATACATAAATCCACAGCATCCATAATCTTTTTCCTGAACAGCTTCAAATCGGAGCCTGTTGACAAATCCATCAGTGCGTCTGCGCCGTATTCCTGAGCTAATCTTGCCTTGTCGATTTCCAGTTCGATATCATCAATTTTGGATGATGAGCCGATATTTGCATTGACTTTTGTTTTCAGGCCTTCTCCAATTCCGCAGGGGTTGGAGTGTCCGTTTATGTTTTTTGGAATTACCACTTTTCCGATATCTATTAATTTAGCTAATTTGTTTACATCTATATTTTCTGCTTTTGCAACATATTCCATTTCAGGGGTGATGTTGCCTTTTTGAGCTTCACTTTTCTGAGTCAAGTTAATCCCTCTTATTGACTAATCATTATAAAATCTATTCATTCAAGTATATAGAATTTTTTCAACTTGTGTAGGGTTTAATTTACGATAAATTTTATATGTCTCAATTCAATACTATTACTCAACGGTGGTTATATGGAAGATAGACATGTAATAGAAACATTAGGAAAAGTAAAGGTTGTAATCGAAAACGGTGAAATTACTGAAGTGGGATCTTCAGAAATGAAATACTGTCCAATGTTTCATGCGATGCACAAGGTAGACGAGTTAAATGAAGAATTCATCCGTAAGAATATCAATTTCAGAATCCAGGACTTTGGAATGTGCACTCCGGACAGGGTTGTTGAAATGGATGACCTGGTGACTGTAGGGATTTCAGAAATCCTGAAAACCAACATGGAGAAAGGAAACATCGATTGTGTAGTCGGTGTTTGCGACGGTGCCGGAACAGTACTGATGACCAATCCACGTGTAGTGCAAGGTGTTGGCGGAAGAGTTTCCGGACTGATAAGCACAACACCGATACCTGAAGTCATTAAAAACTTGGAAGAAACAGGAAGTGTTGTTTTATATCCTGAAACTGCTGAATTGAACCAATTGGAAGGATTGAAGCTTGCTGTTGAAAAAGGATATAAGAACATTGCGATAACAGTCATACCATCTGCGATGATTAAGGAGCTCAGGGAGTATCCTGTAGATGATGACGTTAACGTTTATATTTTCGTTGCACATACAACCGGCACAACACGTGAAGAGGCTGAAATGGTGTTTGAATATGGAGATATCGTAACTGCATGCGCTTCAAAGGAAGTCAGGGGCTATGCCGATGAAATCAAGCCTTATTATTATGGTGTTAAGGTGCCTATTTTCTGCGCCAGTGAAGCGGGCCGCAAGTTTTTAGATGTGCGTCTTGAAAAGATAGGCAAGCCTTTGACAACTACAGATTATCCTAGGGATACAAGCGATTCACCTCATAAATTAATCTGATCGGAGGAATTTGAATTAAAGTCATATTTTTTGATACAGAAACCACAGGCCTTAATTTTAAATTTGATCGGATAATCGAATTGGCGATGCTGACCGTTGAAGACGGCAAGATTACAGATGATTATGACGAGTTTGTCAATATCGGTCGGGATTTGCCTCCGAAAATCACACAGATTACCGGAATCACTGATGATGATTTGATTTTGAGAGGTAAAGATGAGGCGCATATCGCAGAGGACTTGAAAAATAATTTGACTCCAGGCACTTTAATGATTGCCCATAACTGCCAGTTTGATTTGTCATTCGTTTTCAGTCTGCTTGAAAGGCATTATCCTGATGATGCATATGAAATCGTTTCCAGCCTCAATTGGCTTGATACGGTAACCGTATTGAAGGACCGCAAGGAATTTCCCCATAAGTTGATTGATGCGGTTAAGTATTATGGAATTGAAGAGGTTAATTTTCATCGTGCGATAGATGATACAAAAGCATTGTATGGCATCACTCAGGCATTAAAAGATGAACGGGATGATTTAAGGGAATACATCAATATCTTCGGTTATAATCCAAAATATGGCGTTAGCGGGTTTAAATTCTCTTTCATAGAGTATAAAAGACAATATTTCACTAAAAGAATTGTGGATTCGGATTATATCCTTCCAAGAAAATAAGTTTTTTTTTTTAATTTTGGAGGTTTGGGGAAAAATTTCTGTATTTTTCCCCTTAAATATGGTCAGAATTCAATAAAAATTAATAGGAGGAAAAAGGAAGAAATGTGGTGTTTCTTCCTTACATATATTGAACTAACTGTTCATCGCTGGTGTCATTTCCAGGCTTCACTTTATCGATTGCATCTTTAAAGTATTTGTATGGAATTTCACTAGCTTCGAGGTTGTTTCTTAATGTCAACATTGCAGCTTCTCTGCAAACAGCTTCAATGTCGGCTCCAACGTATCCGTCAGTGTTTTTAGCCAATTTTTTAAGGTCAACGTCTTCTGCAAGAGGCATGTCTTTGGTGTGGACTTTGAAGATTGCAAGTCTTGCCTCTTCATCCGGTTCTTTGACTTGAATGTGTCTGTCAAATCTTCCAGGTCTCATAAGTCCGGCATCCAAAATGTCCGGCCTGTTGGTTGCAGCAATGATTGCAACATCTTCAAGTTCTTCAAGACCGTCCATTTCAGTCAAGAGTTGATTTACGACTCTTTTGGTAACGCCGCTGTCAGTGTCGCTTCCGCTACGGGCGCTAGCTATTGCATCAATTTCATCGAAAAAGATCACTGTTGGCGCTGCTTGTTTTGCTTTTCTAAAGACTTCTCTTACACCTTTCTCAGATTCTCCGACCCATTTGGATAGAAGTTCAGGACCTTTGACTGAAATGAAGTTTGCTTCACTTTCACTGGCTACTGCTTTTGCCAGCAAGGTTTTACCTGTTCCAGGAATTCCGTAAAGCAATGTACCTTTAGGAGGTCTTATTCCTAAGCGTTGGAATGTTTCGGGGTGTTTTAATGGCCATTCAACAGCTTCTTTAAGTTCTTGTTTCACGTCTTCAAGACCGCCTACATCATCCCATTTGATGTCTGGGATTTGCACAAGCACTTCTCTTAAAGCTGATGGTTGGATTTCCTTTTGTGCTGATTTGAAATCGTCCCCAGTAACCACTATTTTTTCCATTACTTCTTTTGGAATTTCTTCGTCGTTTTGGATTTCAGGCAAAATCCTTCTCACTACTCTCATTGCAGCTTCTTTACATAATGATTCAAGATCGGCTCCAACAAATCCGTGAGTGGTATTTGCGATTTTATCCAAGTCGACATCTTCGGCAAGAGGCATATTTCTGGTGTGTATTTCAAGTACTTCTTTTCTTTCTTCGGAATCTGGAACTCCAATTTCAATTTCTCTGTCAAATCTTCCAGGCCTTCTAAGCGCTGGGTCAAGAGAATCCGGTCTGTTTGTCGCACCAATCACTACTACTTGGCCACGGGATTTAAGGCCATCCATTAAGGTTAGAAGTTGAGCAACGGTTCTTCTTTCAACTTCACCATTGGTTTCTTCTCTTTTTGGTGCAATCGCATCGAGTTCATCTATAAATATGATTGAAGGTGAGTTTTCTTCAGCTTCTTCGAAGTATTCTCTTAAGTTCTCTTCGGATCCGCCCACGTATTTGCTCATGATTTCAGGACCGTTTATCGCAATGAAATGGGCATCACTTTCACTGGCTACAGCTTTAGCCAGTAATGTTTTACCGGTACCTGGTG
>JAUNXN010000066.1 GCA_030539795.1 Methanobrevibacter sp. | reverse complement strand
CCCATACCTGGAGCTAATCCGACTGGATATTTAGCAACTAGCCCCATAATTATACTAGCAACACCGGAAGCAATCGCGGTAGCAAAAAATACTCCGGTGGCAGGCATTCCACCATCAGATAAAATTACTGGGTTTACTCCTAAAATGTAAGCCATAGCAAGAAATGTGGTGATACCTGCAAGAATTTCTGTTTTAAAATCAGTTCCATTTTCCGAAAATTTGAAAAAATTGTCCAACATATAACACCTCATCAGAAAAACATATATTCCGACAGTATTATTTTTAAAAAAAAGTATTATTAAATATTACTAAAAAATTGAAAGGTTATTCAATTAAAGTTAAAAAGTCATAAATGATTTTGGCCGCAACAACTGCGGTAGGGTCACCCAATCTGTCGCTTGCGGTTTCAACAACATCCAAACCCGCAATGTTTTTTCTGCACAATGTTTCAAGAATTGTTTCGATTTCAGATACAAACAACCCTCCAGGAGTCGGATTTCCAACATTTGGGGCGATAGCCGGATTCATCACATCCATGTCAATGGATATGTAAATTGGCCCCTCAATATTGACCAGGAAATATTCGATTGCATCCATGTGCTTGTGGACATCCCTAGTCTTGAATGTCTGGATATTGTATGTTGATTTTACGTATTCCTCTTCATCCTTTGAAGCGGATCTTATTCCAATTTGGACAAGGTCAACACCTTCTTCATGAGCTCTTCTCATGACTGTTGCATGAGAGTATTTCTCTCCAATGAATTCGAATGCAAGGTCCCTGTGAGCATCGAGGTGCACCACAGTCAGTTTATCGTATTTTTCGGCCAATACCTTAATGGCTCCAATTGAAGCGGAATGTTCTCCGCCGATGATGATTGGCCTTATGTTTAAATCTGTCAGTTCACGGACAGTATCCTCAATGATTTTGCAGGTTTGCATACAATTACCCGGGATGACGTTAACATCACCGAAATCATAAAAGGCAGTTGTCAAATCTTTATTAAAAACAGTATTGTATCTTTCAAAACCAAATGAAGCTTCCCTTACAACAACTGGTCCTAAACGGGCACCGGAATGATAAGAAGTAGTGCTGTCAAATGGAACTCCGATTATTCCAAATGAATTTTCCTTTAAGTTCTCACAATCATGTGAAAATGCGAATTTCCATGGTTCATAAGTATTAAAAAGCATAATTATTCAATAAAAGGAAAATGAATAAGAGAATCTAAGCTGATCCTCTAGTTCTCATTATTTTCATGTTTCCTAAAGCAACAATGTATTCAACTTCAATACCTTCAACGATTACGTCTTTTAACTCTTCAGGCATTGGTAAGTCGATGGTGTCATAGTTTTCCATGTCCATGATTTGTACATTATCGCCTTGGATGGAGATAACTTGTCCTAATCTTTTATCGATGATAGGAGTATCCACTTTGTTATCTACAGGTTTAACTAAACTTCTTTTTTGGTTGTCAAAGACACCAACTGCTTCGATTCTTGCTTTAGCAGCTCCGTGTTTACCAGGAGATGAAGTAGTGTAACTGATAATCTTACAAGCTTCTCCGCCTAAAACAATGTATTTTCCAACTTTTAATGTTTTAATCTCTACAACTTTTGTTGACATTAATTTTCCTCCATATTTTTAAAAACCGGTTTTTAATCTGATAATAAGGAATATTATTAGATTAATATAAACTATCTATTCCATTTTATATAAAGTATTCGTTAAAAATAGGCATTTTTAGAAAATCAGCACTGCAAAAAAAATTTGAATATTTATTTAATATATAAGGTACAAAACTAACTATAGTGATAAGATGAAAATAGCTATTGTAACCGGAAAGGACGAAGGTCCTACAAAACTAAATGCATTTGACAATGCCCTGACAGATGCCGGAATTGGAGATGTAAACCTAATAAAAGTATCCAGCATGCTTGCAGGAAATGCAGAAATCAGTGAATTGCCAAAACTAAAGGCAGGCGCTATGGTAAACTGTGTTTTATCAGAAATCACATCCGATAATCCTGGAGATGAAATCACAGCAGTTATTGCAGTGGCTATTGGAGAACAGCTCGGTTGTGTGGTTGAAACAACCGGAATAAACAAAGATGCTAATGACTTGATAGACGAAGCGAAAAAGATGGTTGAATATATGATGCAAAAGCGTGGAGTTGAAATAAAAGATCTGATTGTCGAATGCTCCACAGCAACTGTTAGCCAAACAGCATCAGTTGTCGCATCAGTGGTTTACTTAAATGATGATATAATTGAGGGATAGAAATGGATGCAAAAACCAAACAGATAGCAACAGACCTCTCATACGAAATTATCCGCGAAGTTTCAAGAGCGATAAGGCCATATGTTGGAAAACCGGAATCCGGCGAAAAGATAAAAATGGGAGCCGACGGAACACCGACATCATTGATTGACATAATAGCTGAAGACAAACTGGTTAACATTTTGAAAAATGCACCGGTTCTCTCATATCTTATTAGTGAAGAGATTGGGGAGCTGAAACTTGGGCGTGGAACCAAAAGAAGCATTAATCTTACTCAAGAACTCAAACGCACAGATTTAAAGGAAGATGAAATCCCTAAATTTATAATCCTGATTGATCCTGTTGACGGAACAAACAATGCGATTAAGGAAATTCCCGCATACGGCATTTCAGTAGCCATTGCAAACGTCGAACAGGGCCGTCTTTCAACACTGGATGATGTTGAACTTGGTTTTATAAGCAACATGGCAAACGGTAACTTCTTTGAAGCTGAAAAAGGAAAAGGATGCTGGCTAAACAATGAAAAAGTGCAGCCTAGCGATAACGTCAAAATCAGCAAAATGACACTTGGAGGATTCACCAAAAGTGGAACATCACAGGCTTCCAAATTGGTTGACAATGCACGCCGTATGAGGGTGCTTGGAAGCGTAGTACTTGAACTGTCATATGTTGCAAGCGGAAGATACGATGCATTCCTTGACCTGAGAGGAAGCAGAATCATCGATATTGCAGCATCAAAACTAATTGTTGAAGAGGCAGGATGCATCATTACAAACAAGTATGGACAAAAACTCGACCATAAATTAAATATCTACGAAAAAGCAGTTGTAGTGGCTGCAAACAACAAAATTCTCCACAAACAGTTGATTGATATTTTAAATGATAATCAAACCGATTTTATTGGAAAAGTGGGAGTCATCGCAAGAATCGACCAAACAAGGCCAATACTCTTCTCAGCAAAGGTGATTGACTATCTGCTGACAAACGGCCGTGAAGTGGTAATTGAAAAAAGCTTAGCAAATGAGCTGACAAAACTAAAAGAAAATCCAGATATCGACAACATTATCGTTCAGGTCAAAGAGGAATATCCCGAAATTGCACCATTACTGGAGGACGTTAACCTGGATATTGACTTTAATCAGTTATCTAAAAGCATATTTGACATTGAATGCGACATGGCTTTGATTTTAGGAGGAGACGGAACACTTCTAAGGGCCCAAGGAAAAATGAAACCAGATATTCCTATTTTTGGAATCAACATGGGTACTGTAGGATTCCTGACAGAAATTGAAGCTGCCCACACATTCGAAGCATTGGATGAAATTCTGAAAGGAAACTACTATAAGGAAAAAAGAACCAGACTTGTCGTTTCACACGAAAACCACCACTATACCGCAATGAACGAAGTTGTTGTAATGACCGACAAGACCGCAAAGATGCTTCACTTTGAAATACAGGTGGATGGCGAAATCATCGAAGAAGTGAGAGCAGATGGATTGATTATTTCAACACCAAGCGGTTCTACAGCTTATGCAATGTCTGCCGGAGGTCCGATTGTTGACCCTAAGGTCGCAGGATTTATTATTATTCCAATTTGTCCTTACAAACTTGGCGTAAGGCCATTCGTCGTATCTGACAACAGCGAAATAACAGTCAAGCTTCTAAAAAAAGGTAAAAGTGCAGTTTTCGTAATGGACGGGCAAATCAACGATGAGGCTGACTATGAAGAGGAAATCAAATTCAAGAAATATGATAAGGATGCGTACTTCATAAGAACCTCAACCAAATATTTCTACGAAAAAGTAAAAGACAAATTGAACGAAGGCGGAATCTGATAAGGAGAAAAGATGAATAATCTAGTAATTGATTTGACCCACGGAGGAGTCAAGATTGCCGTCAGCCTTGCCAAAAAGGGAAAACCAGTTGTTGCATATGACCTTTACAATACACTGAAAAGCATTGACGCCAAAATGCTTGACGTCTATAATGTCGATGTGATTCAATTAAATGATTTGGCTGATTTTAAAGGAGACATGAACGTAATCTATCCGATTCATATGCCTTTGACCTTTGATGAGATTACCTCACATAATCCTGATTTAAACTATACCTTTCAAAGCCATCATGAAGCCGTTGGCGAACTTCTCAAAGACTGGGGAGAAGATATCCTGAAAGTTGAAGTGACTGGCGTTAAGGGCAAGACCTCAACCGTCTTTATGCTTAAGGAGATTCTAATTGATGAAAATCCCTTGATTTTATCAAGTCTTGGAGCTTTGCTTTATGAAGATGAAAAGGAATTTATCTTGAAGCGAAACATTTCGATAGCTCCCGCAAACATTAAAGAGACTGTTGACCTTGCTTATAAAATAGCCAATCCCATCTGCAAAATTGCTGAAGGCACAGTTGTGAGTGAAAACCTGAGAAAATACAACTCCGCCATCTTTGAATCTTCCCTTGGAGTTAGCGGCATCGGCGATGTTGGAGTCCTGTTGAATATTGTTGAAGACTATCCGATAGCCAAAGGCCGAAGCAGCGCATCAAAAGCCAAAAAGCAAGTGTTCAGGTGCAATACTGTGGTTTGTGAAAAGGAAGCCTATGACAAATATTACTCAGATGTTGAACATGATAAAGTGAATACATTTTCATTAAGTGACAAAACTTCAAATTTATATTTGAAAAGCGTTGAATACTCCTTGGATGAAACTGAAATGGATATCATATTTAAGGATGTCAGAACTATTAATGACAATGCAATTTCCGGTGAAATTAACCTAAAAGCATTTGCTCCAGGAAAACACAATGCAAGCAATGTCTTGGGAGTTGTTTTGACTGCATTATGTCTTGAGATTCCGCAAGATAAAATCATAACCGGCATCCTCAATTATAAAGGAATTCCAGGAAGGACCAATAAAAAGCAAATCGGAAATTCTACAGTGATTGAAGAGATTAACCCTGGAATAAATACCAAAGCCATTGAGGAATCAATAAACATGATTAGCAGTTTAGACGATTATATCATAGCCATCGGAGGGGATTATGGCATAACCTGCGAGGAAATTGATGAAGATAAGGTCAGCGAATTTTTAGATGGGTTAGACAGTGAAATAATCCTTACTGGAGACGTTGGTCTCAGCATTTCCAAAAGAATGGGCAAGGATTGCGAAGTAATTAAAGATTACAATGAAGTCTATGACATAGCAGTCAAAAATAATAAGAATCTTCTTTTTATTTACAGATCAGATTACAGAAAACTTCAACAGAGATAATTAAAGAAAAAAAATTGTATTAATTAATAGAATAAGGATGAAATTTAAACAATCCTTATTCCTAACATAATCTAGGCTTTAATATAATAGCCAACATCATAGATGTCATTTAATAATTATATTTCCCTAATATTTAAAGTTTCTTATTTCACTTAAAAATATATTAAAACAATTTTACACAATGAAATCAATATTTCAATATTAAATAACTCTTGATTTGAAAAAATATCTAATTTTAAATAGAATTAGCAATAAAAAACTAATTCTAAAACACCAATAATAATAAACATAATCTGGTGTAACAATGATATTAAAAGTGAACATATCATATAACAAATCCATATCGAATATGGAGGATTTAATATAATGGTCGAAAATATGTTGCTTGCTTTTTCATACCTACTATTAGCAAGTTACTATACCCTGTTAGCCATTAACTTGTTAATGTCTTAACACTATGATTGAAAGGAAGAACAGTTGGAAAATATTCCAAAATTTTCTCATTTGATAAAAAATACAAATTTAAATGATAATGATTTTTAATAGGTGTTTTATATCTTCCCTTTTTCTCATAGAATGTTTTTTAACTATTTTTTAATACTTTAAAAAAAATCGATTTCAAAAAATTATAAACATTTAATAATAATTAATTTCAAAAATTAACAATGTAACAATATTTATAAGTCATATCTTATAAAAATGAATTTTTAAATTGGAGATAACAAATGATTGTTGGAACACGTGGAAGTCAATTAGCTTTAACACAAACAAAGCAAGTATGTGCTGCTTTAGAAAAAATTACTGGTAAGGCAATTGATTTAGAGATTATTAAGACTAAAGGCGATAAAATAACTACTTCTCAATTATACAATATGGATTCAAAAGGTCTTTTTACCAAAGAACTTGATATTGCGCTTCTAGAGGAAGAAGTTGATTTTGCCGTCCACAGTTTCAAAGATCTTCCGACTGAATTGGACGAAGATTTGGAAATAGCCGCCGTTCCCAAACGTGAATCTCCAAATGAAGTGCTTATCTCTTCAAAATCATGGGCCGAACTTGGACCGGGTTCAAAACTTGGAACAAGCAGCCTTAGAAGAGAAGCATTCTGTAATCATTACAACAAAGAATTTGAACTTAAACCAATCAGAGGAAATATTGAAACTAGAATTGATAAAGCCCTAAATAGCGATTTGGATGCGACCATTATGGCTCAAGCAGGAATAAAAAGATTGAACCTCACAAAATACATTAAAGAGGTATTTCCAATCAATTACATTACACCGCCTGCAGGACAAGGCGCACTGGCAATCATTACTAGAAAAGACTCTGATAAAAAGGAGATAATTCAAAAATTAAATGATTACGTGTCAATGCAGGAAGTTCTTGCAGAAAAAATGGTCTTAGAGGAACTTGGTGTAGGTTGTCAATGGCCAATCGGAGCTATAGCTCGCATGAATGATGATGAATTCAACATTTATTCAATCTTATTAACTAAAGAAGGAGAAATCCTTTCACAGAAACAGGAGAAAGGTTCTATAAGAGATGCCGTCAAATTTGGCAGACGCATCGGGGAACATTTCCAGGATTATGTTTAAACGGAGGAATTAAATTGAGAACTGTTAACGTAGGAGTTATTGGGGTAGGTGCAATGGGTGAAAACCACGTTCGTGTCTATCACAAAATGGAAGAGGCTAATTTGGTCGCAGTAAGTGATGTAAGTGAAAGAGCGCTGAAAAAAATTGAAAAGAAATATGGTGCTAAAGGTTATACTGAATATAGTGAACTATTGGAAAACCCAGATATTGAAGCTGTAAGCGTGTGTGTTCCAACCACTTTCCACCACGATGTGGTAATGGAAGCCATTAAATACAAAAAACATGTTTTAGTTGAAAAGCCAATCGCATTTACAGTTGAAGAAGCGGAAGAAATGATTGCTGCTGCTAAAGAAGCCGGAGTATTGCTCGCAACCGGACATGTTGAAAGATTTAATCCAGCCGTGCAAAAAGCTAAAGAGCTTGTTGATGATGGAGTTATTGGAGATGTAGTATCTGCATTTGCAAAAAGGGTAGGGCCGCTCCCACCAAGAATAAAGGATGTTGGTGTCTCAATAGATTTGGCAATTCACGATTTAGACATTATGAATTACTTGTTTGAAGAAGAAGTGACTCAAGTTTACGGTTCAATGAACTGCAGTTTTGATGACAGCGAATTTGAAGACCATGCGGAAATCATGGTAAACTATGATAACGAATCAACCGGAATCGTTGAAGTAAACTGGTTAACTCCATACAAACGTAGAGAATTGGAACTCACAGGTACTGCAGGAATCATATCCGTGGATTACATCAAGCAAAGTATTGAAGTTTACGGTAAATTCGCCCAAGATATTCAAATTAAACATGAAGAACCGTTAAAAGGCGAATTAAAATCATTCTTAAATGCAGTAGTCACCAATACTGAACCTGAAATTACAGGTGAAGATGGACTTAAAGCTCTTAAAATGGTTATTGCTGCTAACAGATCCTCTAAAGAACATAAACCAATCAGTTTTGAAGAATTATAAATAAGGTGATAATGTGAAAGAAAAATTAATTGCAAAAGCACAGGAATTAAGGCAACACGGATTTACCACCGGTGAGATTGCCGATGAACTTAATGTAAGTATGGATACTGCAAGATGGTTAACTCTCCAAAAAGCTGAAGTGAAAACCGAAGCTCCAGTGGACTTCGCCATTAACTGGAAGAGCATTGGGGGAAATTCAACTCGTTTAAGCTATGTTGCAGGTGCTTTAAGTGATCTAGCATTATCACACGGTGAAGCTGACACTGTTGTCGGTATTGCAGTCAGCGGCGTTCCATTTGCAACATTAATGGCCGATTACATTGAAGACATGACCGGGCTTGACACATCAATGGCTATTTTCCACCCTAACAAACACAGAAAAGACAGTGATGAAACTGATGATGAAGGTGCAATAAGTACCAACTTCGGAACAGTTGAAGGCAAGAGGGTTGTTATTGTAGATGACGTCATCACTAGCGGAACAACTGCAAAAGAAGTCATTCACACAGTAAAGGACCTTGGTGGAGAACCTCTATGTGTGACCGTATTGATTGATAAGGCAGGCCTTTCCGAAATCGAAGGGGTTCCTGTTGAATCTTTAATTAAAATTAGTAGATTATAAATCTACTACCACCTTATTTTTTAACCAAATTCAAAATGC
>JAUNXN010000009.1:10215-31280 GCA_030539795.1 Methanobrevibacter sp. | reverse complement strand
TTTGTGCGAATAATACGTTTGCTCCAGCATCAACGATTTTGTTGACCATGTCTTTGACCATTTTTTCTTCTTGTTCAATGAAAGCTTGCATTTGAGCAGGGTCAGTAATAGTAATTTCAGCATCCATTTCAGTTTCTTTAACTTCTAATGGAGTGTTGACTAATGCGATTTTTGCACCTTCGATTAATCCTGGCATACCTGGGTGTACTCTTTCTTTGTCGATGATTACACCTTCAACTAATGTGGATTCATCAGCAATAGCTCCGTCTTTTTTCTCGATTTTGATGTTGTCAATGTCGACGCCGTCTTCATCAGCGATAGCTTCTACAGCTTCTACGATTAATTTTGCTAATGGTTCACGTGCAGCTTCGGTTCCTTTACCGGTCATTGCAGTCATAGCTACTTTCATTAAGGTTTCGGAGTCTACATCTTCAATTGCGATTTCATCTAAGATTTCTTGTGCTTTTTCAGCTGCTTTTCTGTAACCCATAGCTATGATTGTTGGGTGGATGTCAGAGTCAAGTAAGCTTTCGGATTTTTTTAATAATTCACCAGCGATAATTACTGCAGTAGTAGTTCCGTCACCGACTTCGTCTTCTTGGGTTTTTGCTACTTCTACGAGCATTTTTGCTGCTGGGTGTTCAATATCCATTTCTTTTAAGATAGTTACACCGTCGTTGGTTACGACAATGTCTCCGAGTCCGTCCACTAACATTTTGTCCATTCCTTTTGGACCTAAAGTGGTTCTTACAGTTTCAGCTAATACTTTACCAGCTAAAATGTTGTTTCTTTGTGCATCTCTGCCGACAGACCTGTTAGTACCTTCCGGTAAAATAAAAATTGGTTGTCCTTGTGCCATCAATAATCACCTTTTTTTAATTTTTATAAATAATTAGATCAGTTTAATTATCAACATGAGAAAATAAGTTTATAGTGTTGACTAAACCTTTCTACATAATACATGAGTTTAAGGTTATATAAATACTTTATGGTATAAAGTAAACTAAAGTAAGAAAAAGAATGCTAAAGGAAAAACAGATGAAAAAATATCACCATTATTCTTGCAGTAACCTATGATAATTACAACAGTAAACAAAAATAATATAATAATTCTTCATGTAAAATTAATTAAACAATGACTCCTGTTGAAAAAAGAATGAAATGTACTGGGATAGGTACATGACTAGGCAAAATAAGATAAAAATAAAAAAAATTAAAGTAGATTAAAATTATCTACCTTGCTTTTTCTCCAATCTGAATGGAGGAGTTGCTTCTGGAGTTTCATAAGCTTCTTGTTCTTCTTGAAGCTCATTGAAGAAAGTATTAATCTCTTCCAATCTTTTGATTTTATCATTTTTCCTTGTTAGCTCATTTTGAAGGTTAATGAAATCTTCACGTGGAACAGTTTGCTCTTTCAAGAAGCGAAGTTCATTATCTTTTGCAGTAATTTCAGTTTGCAATTGATTTTGAAGAGATACAAACTCATCTTTAGAAACTGATCTTTCTTTAATATATTTCAACTCACTGTCACGAGCAGAAATTTCATTATCAAACTGAGACTTAAGGGAAATATAATCCTCTTTAGGAACTGAACTTTCTTTAATGGATTCCAACTCACTGTCACGAGCAGAAATTTCATTATCATATTTGGTTTGAAGAGAAAGGTATTCCTCTTTAGGAACTGAACTTTCTTTAATGGATTCCAACTCACTGTCACGAGCAGAAATTTCATTATCAAACTTAGTCTTAAGGGAAATATAATCTTCTTTTGGAACTGATTTTTCTTTAATGAATTCCAACTCTGTATTGCGAGCGGAAATTTCATTTTCTAATTGAGTTTGAAGAGAAATATAATCTTCTTTAGGAATGGAATTTTCTTTAAGAACAGTAATTTGTTCATCCAAATTTTTAATTTCAGAATCAAACTTAGATTGAAGATCCTCATAATCTTTTTTAGGGATAGTATCTTGCTTTAAGTTAGTAATTTCAGCATCCATTGCATTTATTTCAGTTTCAAATTGGGTTTGAAGTGAAATATATTCATCTTTAGGAATGGTTTGCTGTTTTAGGATATCCAATTCAGATCCTTTCTGTTCCAATTCGCTTTCTTTTATGCGAATCTCATTATTTTTAAGCTCAATTTGCTTTTCAAGCTCGAGAATTTGGGTTTGAGATTCAACATTATTTTCAAGTTTGATGACTTTGATTTTGTAATCATCAATGGTTCTTGAAAGAGAATTAATAGTGGCTTCCTTCTCAGC
The DNA here is from genome assembly GCA_030539795.1 of Methanobrevibacter sp. Taxonomy (GTDB): domain Archaea; phylum Methanobacteriota; class Methanobacteria; order Methanobacteriales; family Methanobacteriaceae; genus Methanocatella. Next base: position 29,019 of record JAUNXN010000009.1, on the reverse strand, counting down.
GATACTTTTATAAGAATCATTTAATCTTTCATTAACGTCAGCCAACTCTTTTTTCTTGTATTCTCTTAATTGCTCAGCAAAATAGTCTTTAATTTCATCGAGAGAATTGTTTACGTAATCCAATTCATAGATCCTATCCTCTTGATTTTTAATTAAGATATCTTTTTCATCGAGTTGTTTCTTCAAAAGGTTAATTTCATCTTCTGCTTTAAATTTAATAACAGAAACTTCTTTTTCTTTATCTACAATGTCTTTTTCGAGCTCTTTAATCCTTTGTGGAGTGTTATCGTTAGCCCGTTCCACTTCAAGCTCAGTCAAATCATATTTTAGTTTATTAAGCTCCAATAGGCAAGATCGAATTAAAGATTGTAGAGTGTCTTTATCAGCATCAATTCCTATTTCCATTCTATCCCTTAGTTAAAATTTTATCCCAATATCGAATTCAAATTAGTAAAAATTTATGAATTTGAAAACTCCGATATATTGTACAATATAATTCCTTGATATAAATTATAATTTTCATACTATTTAAATTAAACCCTTAAATTAACCTAAAAAGGAAAGTAGAAAGAATAAGAAAACAGATAGAAAAAATAAAAAATTTTAAAAAAAATAGAAAAAATAAATTGATAAAATTAGAGTATTTTATCATTAATTAATTCAGCATTCAATATTGATGCTCCAGCAGCACCACGAACAGTATTATGTCCAACAAGAACGTATTTAAAACTATTATCAAATGCTTGGTCTTTTCTCAACCTACCAACAGTAACAGCCATACCATTACTTGCATTTCTGTCCATACGAGGTTGTGGCCTGTCGTTTTCTTCTTTGACAATGACAGGATTTTCAGGAGCTGAGAATAAATTTAGTTCTTGTGGCAATCCTTTGAAGTTTACCATACTATCTTTAACATCAGCAATGTCAAAGTCATCTTCCAGTTCGATAAATACCGCTTCAGTATGACCATCAATAACAGGCACCCTATGACATGAAGCACTTAATTTGAAATCAGCATTAATTACATCGTTGCCATCAAAAGAACCCAACAAATAGAGAGATTCACTTTCCATTTTTTCTTCTTCACCGCCGATGTATGGAACGAGATTATCGACAATAGCCATTGAAGGAACCCCATTATAACCTGCACCTGATACAGCTTGCATGGTTGAAACCCTAACAGAGTTTACATCAAAATTATCGACAATAGGTTTTAATGTTAAAGCTAATGCAATTGTGGAACAGTTTGGATTGGTAACAATGAATCCATCCCAGTCATTTTCCTTCTGTTGAGCATCAATCATGTCTAAGCACTGTGGATTGACTTCAGGAATAACTAAAGGAATATTTTTCTTCATCCTGTGTGCACTAGCGTTACTTGCAACAACATAATCTTTTGCAAAATCTTTTTCAACTTTTAATGCAAAATCTGCCGGAAGAGATGAAAATACAATATCCACATCGTTATCCATTGCATCAGGGTTGGTTTCAACAACCTTAATGTCTTTAACAGATTCAGGCATAGCCTCATTCATATACCAAGTAGTAGCATCCTCATATCTTTTACCTGCGGAACGTGAAGATGCCGCTAATGCTGTAACTTCAAAATCCGGATGGTTTTCGAGCAATTGAATGAATCTTTGGCCTACCATCCCAGTTGCGCCGAGTACTCCTACATTTACCATATAACTCACCTATTCTAATCCTAAAACATCATTCATACTACTAACAACACCTTTTTCGGCGGTAGGCACATATCTAATAGCTCTTATTACACCAGCAATAAATACTTCCCTTGTATGGGCCTGATGTTTAATTTCTAATCTTTCACCATCACCAACAAACATTACGGTGTGGTCACCTACAATATCTCCACCACGGATGGCGTGAACTCCAATTTCTTCAGAAGTTCTTTTGCCGACCAAACCTTTTCTTCCGAATATTCCAACTTCTTCCGGATCACGGTCAAGTTCATTAGCTATAACTTCAAATGCAGTCATAGCTGTTCCGGATGGAGCGTCCTTTTTCTGATTGTGATGAGCTTCAATAATTTCAATATCAAAATCATATAAAAGCGGTGCTAATTTCTTTAAAGTGTTGAAAAATACATTTACACCAATCGCCATGTTTGATGAAATGACTGCACGAACATCGTTGTCTTCAACATTTTTAATATTGGATGCCATCTGTTCTTCAGTGAACCCTGTGGTTCCAACAACAATATTTACACCACAGGCAGTAGCTACTTTAATGGTTTCAACTGCTGCGGGAGCTATGGTAAAATCAACTAAAACTTCAGCACCTGAAGCTTTTAAAGCTTCTTCTAACTTCTCGGAACCTACAATTTCCACACCAAGCTCTTCAGTTCCAGCTTGAAGACCTGCATCTCTTCCTGCTAATGGAGTATTGGGCATTTCAATAGCCGCAACAACTTCCATATCATCTTGTTCTGTGATTTTTCTAATAATGCCGGAGCCCATTCTTCCTGCCGCTCCAGTTACTGCAACTTTAATCATAATATAACCTACTTAAATTAAATCGGAATCTTTTAATGCTTTTTTAAGAACTTCTAAGTTTTCTTCTTTCATACCGCATAACGGTTGTCTTAAAGGCCCTGATGGAAGTCCCATTAATCCCATTGCAGTTTTAACAGGAACAGGATTACTTTCAATGAAAAGAGCTCTTATCAATTCAAGCATTTCATAATGAAGTTCCAATGCTCTAGCATAATCATCGTTTAAAATGCTGTCAACCATCAAAACCATTCTTCTTGCATCAATGTTTGCAGATGCACTGATAACACCGGTTCCACCAACTGCCATAATAGGTAATGTTAAAGAATCCTCACCGGAAAGAATGTTGAAGTCGTCTTCGAGACCTTCATGAGTAAGTGCTCTGTAAATGTCAGATACTTTATCAACACTGCCACTAGCTTCTTTAATAGCATCTACACCATCAATTTTAGCCAATTCAACAGCAGTGTCAACTTCTATATTGGATCCGGTACGGGAAGGCACGTTATATGCAATAAGAGGGATGTCGCATTTTCCAGCAATAGTGCCGTAATGGTTGATTAAAGCATGTTGTTGTGGTTTGTTGTAATATGGAGTAATCAACAATGCTGCATCAGCACCTGCATCATAAGCAAATTCAGTTAAGGATAATGCTTCTGATGTTGCATTACTTCCGGTTCCGGCAACAGTATCCACTCTGCCATTGACCTCATCAACCAAAACTTCAATAACCTTGTGATGTTCTTCATGAGTCATGGTAGCTGATTCACCAGTGGTTCCAGCACCAACTAAACCGTTAACACCTTTATCGATTAAGTAATTAATATTTGATCTGAATCCTTCCTCATCAAGTTTCCCTTCTTTTGTAAATGGAGTGACCATCGCAACGTATGTTCCTTCAAAATTCATTCTAAAACCTCGCTAATTAATTTGTGAGCTTCTTCACCATCTTCCCAGTCAACGAATAATACAACTGCAGTTTGTGATGATGTAATTTCTAATATATTTATGTTATTTTTTCTAAGTGGTTCTGTAATGTCAGATATGATTCCTGGAGTTTCGATAATGTCCGGACTGACAAATGTAATCATAGCAGTGTCTCTTCCAAGTGATAATGAACTTAAGACATCAACATCTATTACCAATTGATGCAGTAAGTGATATGCTTTATTTGAATCTGTTTTATCAACAAACACAGTAATTGAATTTTGACCTGCTGATATACCAAAAATGTTAATGTTTTCATCAGCAAGACTTGATGTTAATTTAGCCATCAAACCGACTTTTTTAAGCATAGCCTCGCCAACAATTGCTATAAGTGAAATAGGATCTTTATAAAGGGTGACGCATTTTAACATATCTCCCTCAAAAGGTCCGACGATGCGTGTACCCTTTGAAGAGATGTCCCCATTGGCGAAATTAATAATTTTTGCACTTATTAATGGATCTTTATATTTTAATGCATGCGGATGTAAAACTTGAGCTCCATGAGTTGCCAAATCCCTTAGCTCCTCAACTGAAATGGTGTCTAATAGTTCCGCATCTTCAATTTTGTTAGGGTCAGTTGACATTACCCCATCAACATCTGTAACGATTACAACTTCATTAGCATCCAGACAATGTCCCATTAAAAATGCTGTGATATCGCTTCCGCCTCTTCCTAAAGTTGTGATTTCACCACTAGGACCTTTACCTAAAAATCCACAAATAACTGGTATAACGCCTTGATTAATAAGTTGTTTGATTCCATCAGATTTCTTAAGAGTAGTGTTCAAATCGATTTTGGCCTCTAAAGAATTGGAATCAGTTATAATCGGCCATAATTCATTATAAGGATCAATAAATTCAGACTTTACACCTAATGATTCAATAGTTGCTGAGAATAATCTAGCACTAGTTAATTCGCCCATAGCCATAATTTCTGCCTTCTGCTTATCTGTTAAACTTACACCAATAGCATCATTAGATAATCCAATGAGCTCATCAGTAGTCTTGTTAACAGCTGAAACTACAACTACTACCTGACTGCCTTTCATATACTCATTTACAACGGACTGCGCCGCTTTTTTAATCCTGGAACCATCACCAACCGAGGTTCCACCAAATTTTACTACTACTAAATCCATTAAGTTCACCTATTTCTTAAAAATTCATGATATTCTGTTTAAATTTACAGTAAACAAAATATTCATATATATTTTTATATGACCATATTAATAAACTTATAATATATAATATATTAAAAAAAAGTTCAAAATTAAAAATAATTAATAAAAAAAAGAGTAATAAAAAATATGAAAAAAAGCTTAGTCTCTGGTTTGTTCTAACCTTACAAGCCTTGTTACATATCCAGCAATTTTATTTCTTAAGTGTTTAGTACTTACAGTAGAGTATTCCTGTACTAATTTTTTGTTTTCTTCAAAATCAGTAGTGAAAACACCTTTGTGAGTTTCAATAAGTTCTTTTGCTAAACGTTTAACAAATGAAGTTCTAATATTGCCCATCAGCATTCCTCCTTAAAATTTCTTCTTGTTCATTTTTATTTAAAATAGTCAGCATATCTACGATTTGATCAACAATATCCACATCAAGACCATTTTCTTCAGAAAATTTCTCAATTTTTTCATGAATAGCATCTTCTCTAGACTTATCCAAAATTGGCATTCCAATATATTCTTTACATAGAGCTATATCTTTTGCAAGAGAAGTTCTCTGAGAAATCAAATCAAATAACTCATTATCAATTTCATCAATGCGCTTTCTAGATTTTTTGAGAAGTTCTTCAGCTTCCTCTTTATTCTTAAAAGATTTTATGTTGTAACTTTCATTCAAAAAATCACCAAATTGATAATAATGATAATAATATAATTTATTATTAATCCTACTATATAAATTTATGTTTAAAGCAAGCTATTAAACTTCAGTAATGATTTCATCATGGATAATGATTTTGAAACTGTACCCTTCGCAATTGTTCCATGAGGAGTGATTACTTCACAGGTTACGGCAGGAATATGCTTTGCACTTACAACATCCTCCAGAGCTCCCGGATACTCAACACAAGCCTTGTTGTAAATCTTATATTTGACTTTACTGTTTTTGGCAATGAATTTGGCTAGAGTAGCACTTTTTGCAGTTGGCTTATAAGTTCCCATAGCCACATCCTTACCCGGATTGCCTCCAGGCCTTGTACAATGAAAATCACCATATGCGCTGCATTTGAACTTGGTGATGAGATTAACTGTTTTATAAGAAATTGTGCCTTTCACATTAGCCTTTTGATTTAAATGAACACCATTATAATCCCTAACATTGGCGGCTGTTCCTTTGGGATTCATAAATGGCATTATATAGACGGTTCCTTTAATCGGATGGCTTTCCAGATATTCAATCATCTTCATTGCAGCAACTTGAGAAGACAGTTCATTTCCATGAACCCCTGCAGTAATGAAAACGGATTTTCCCCCACTTCCTTTGAATTTAATCACCGGAGTGCCTGATTTTGCGGCTTTGACTACTTTCCTAACCAAATCAGAATCAGGGATGTTTGATTTGATTAATTTATTTTTAGTAACATCCGCTCCGGAATTCCATTTATATGTAGTGATTTTATAATAATTCTTTACGACATACTTGTTTTTACCTGAAAGGCCGTCGGCCGAATAAGTAATTGTGTATGTTCCAGCCTTCAAATTCAAATCAAGGCTGGCCATACCATTTTCATTAGTCAAAGATTTATAAGTGACACCATGAACTTTAAAGGAAACTTCCTGATTTTTCATTGGATTTCCTTTCTTATCCAAAAGCTTAAGATCGAATTTTGTTTTGGTTCCATAAGTTGAAGTCACATCCTTTGTTGAAATTCTAGAGAGCACATTGATGGAATTGGTTATTGACTTATCATCATAAGAAGTGGTTATTGTGTATTTGCCCGGTTTTAGATTAATATCCAAAAATCCAATACCCTTATCATTTGTGGTTTTGGTGTAATTTCTTCCATTGATGCTCAATAAAACGTTTGCATTAATTACTGGATTATTGTCTTCATATGAAACCTTAAATTCAAATTGTGAATCGTTTTTATAATATTTTACCAGATCTTTGGTTTCTATTTTTGATGACAAATTAGACATCAGCAAATCATTTTCAAAAGAAGAATTGTCCGCAACCTGCAAACTATTCAAATCGGAAGTGGAATTATCATCCATTGCATTGACGGCAGATAAACTTAAAAATAAAAAAAATAAAATGATGAAAATTGGATATTTCATTTTCATAAATATCCCTTATATAACTGAACTGAATTTCAAGAAGTATTTCATCATATTATATGAAAGAGTGACAGATTTTGTAGTCACGGTATTGTGTGGAAGCACTACTTCACAGATTACGGCAGGAATACCGTATTTGTTAACATTATCAGATATTGCTCCCGGATATACCTCTCCTGCATATTTATAGATTTTCTTGTTTACTTTAGCATTCTTAGCAATGTAGTTTGTTAAATCAGCACTTTTTGTTGCAGGACCTTTAGATCCCATGACAATATTTTTTCCAGGAACTCCACCAGGTTTTGTTGTGTGGAAATCTCCATATGCATCACATTTATACTTAACAACCAATTTAACAATCTTATTTGGTATTGTACCAGATTGAGAAGCAATACGATTGAAATCTTTATCAGTATATCTTACCTTTTTGGAAATAGCTTTAACATTTACAAAAGGAATAATGTAAATGGTTCCTTTGATTGGTGTTTTGGATAAATGAGCAATCATTTTCATTGCTGCAACTTGAGAAGACAATTCATTTCCGTGAACGCCAGCAGTCATGAAAACAACTTTTCCTGGCCCTCCTTTAAACATTAAAAGAGGAAGTCCCTTTTTAGTCACTTCAACAGCTTTTTTAACAACTGCATTATTAGGCATGTTATTTTTAATTAATTTAATTTTGGAAACATCACCCTTAATGCCCCATTTCAATACTGTCAATGTAATCTTGTTTTTAACGGTAAAAGTATTGGATCCGCTTAATTTATCAACAGCATACTTGATTACATAATTACCAGCACTATATTTAAGACTGAAAGTGGCCACTCCATTACTTGCCGTATTCTTAGTTAAAGTCTTTTTGCCAATTGTAATGGTTACAGGTTTATTGGCAATAGGCTTTCCTGATTTATCAAGAACTTTAACAGTATATTTAGCTTGATTACCATAAACAACTTTAATGTTGCTTGTTACAACCTTTTTTGCTTTAGCAACAGCAACCGGTTTTGCTGGTGGGTTGCTACTTGGAGTATTATTCTCAACAACAACATTATTATCGTTATTATTTACAGTAGAATCATTATTTTCAACAGAATTATTCACTTCATTTCCAATAGAAGAATCTGAACTGTTTGTAACTTCATCTAAATTATCTGACACATCACCAACATTGTCAGATAATGCATTTCCCTCATCAATTCCTAACGTGTCCGCAGGAGCTGATATGTTTTCAGATGCTGAAACAATTGACATACCACATATCAAAACAATCAATGCCAGCACCAAATATCTTTTTTTCATAATAACCTACATCCTTTATTATCCACTTTTGTTTCAATTACTCTACCTTCATATTTGCTCCAAGAGTATTTAATATCATCGATTGCATCTTCAGATGCAATCGCCACAAATGATGAACCAGTCCCTGATAGGCCAGAAGCAATAGCTCCTGCCTGTAAAGCATCAATAGCAATTGTTGAATCAAAGCCTAATGTCGCTGAATAAATTAACCCGTTTAAATTCAGGGCTTTGAAATAATCCCTATTGCGAGCAAAATCGAAGGCTGTTTGAACCAGTGGAGCCAATAATTTCATCCTTTCCTTATCTGAATCGCCGGATTTTGAGTAAAAATTAGGCATATATACTAAAATAGGATATTCATCCATTTTTTCTTTAATGATGAATTTTCTGTTCATATTATCAGTAACAACAACACCGCCAAAATAAGATGCAGTTGCATCGTCAAATGACCCGGTAATGGTCACTCCAGCATCTAAAGATGCATCTATTGCCATATTGATTATTTCCAAATCATCAAGAGGTTTTAAATTGAATTCCTCAGAAATTATTGAAGAAACTACCTTGACAATTGCATTGGATGAAGCGCTGCTGCTTGATAGACCGGAAGCCATTGGCAAATTTGATTTTGTTTTCAAATCAATTCCGAAATCATTTTCATCAACATCATAATGACTGAAAACCTTCTTGGTGCAAATCTCCATTAAAGAATTATCCGCTCCAACATCATTGGAACAATGAATGCCATTATCAACGGTTTTAGCCTCACATTCAATGTCCAAGGCAATGCCGAATGCTGAACCAAAACCTGTGGCAATCGCATTGATAATTGTTGCTGAACCTGGAGACCTGACAGATTTTTTCATTATTTCACCTCATCATAAGGAATTGTAACTTCTGCGAAATCCTTTGCGCGATTCCTTGCATTGAGTGATAAAACTAATCTTAAATCATCATCATTAATTATTGTATCAATTGCTCTGGATATTGATGAAATCTTATTAGGATTTACAAGCAAACCAACATCTTCATTGATAATTTCGGTTATTCCGCCAACTTTACTTCCAATAACCGGTTTTCCACAAGCTAAAGCCTCAATTAAAACCAATCCAAAACTTTCTGAAAATGAAGGCAATATCAAAACATCACAGCTTGGAATAATGTTTTCAACATCGTTTCTAGCTCCAGTAAATATCACATCAGGAATGTTTTCATCTTCAACTTTTTTCTTGAGCTTTTTATATTGTGGCCCATCACCAACAATCACAAGATAATAATCGCTGTTTGCCATTTTTTTAGCTTCCAATAATGAACCAACATTTTTACGCTTAATCAGATTACCTACAAAAAGAACGATTGGCTTATCTTCAAGTTTATTTTCCTTTTTAAATGAATCATTTTCCTTTGCAGAAAATTTGTCAATATCCACGGAGTTCCATGATAGTTTAGTCTTATCGGCTATGCCAGGAACGCCTGTTGCAATAATTTCATGCCTTAATGCATTGCTTACCGCAAAAACACCATAAGCATCCCTTAAAACTTTTCTAACTGTTGATCTCATCAACGGCTGAGTCTTATATAATTCAAACATGTCCGAACCATGCGCTGTGACATATGTTCTGATATTATGTTCCTTTCCAACTTCAACTGCAGCCGCACCTGCAGGGAATAAATAGTGACCATGAATAATGTCAATGTCCTCTTTTTCCAGAAGTTCTTCCAATGCCTTTTTAGCATTCATCTTAAACATTAATCCTCTAACACCTGGAATATTGAGTCCTTTGGTGCCTATAACGTGGATTCCATCGATATCCTTAATATCCTTGTGAGGATAAGTGATTACATAAACCTCATGGCCTTCACTAACCAGCTTTTTTGATAAAGTGTGAATATGAACACCAACACCACCAACATGGGGAGGGAATTGGCCAACCATAGCTATTTTCATAAAAAATAAAACTCCATTTAATTTTAATCAATATTATATAATGAAATTATTGTTTAAATAAATATCCAAAAATTAGTAAAAATCACTGATAAATAAACATTACCTAAAAATAACAATTACGTGTTTATTCACCTCCCACCATCAAATCCTAGTGGAAAATATTTATATAGTATAATTTTCATATTAGAATTAAAAACCGACTAATAGTCGAAAAATGATTGACAAGGATATGATGTTAATTATAATATAAAAACCACATGATGGTTTATTTTTGGAGGCAATTATGAAAAAAGGTGAAAAAAGGAAAAAAGAGTTGTTGAAGATAGCCTATGACATGTTTCTCACACAGGGATATGAGAATACCAGCGTTGACGAAATCATAGAAAAGGCGCAAATAGCCAAAGGCACATACTACTACCATTTCCAAAGTAAAGAGCAGATGCTCGAAGAAGTCATAGACATGATGATCGATAGTGAGACCAAAATGGCAGAGCAGGTTATCGGAATGGATATTTCAGTACCGCAAAAAATAGTCATGATACTCACATCAATGAAACCTACAGAAGCAGAACAACCCATAAAAAACGCTCTTTTCCAGCCGGAAAACGTGTTGATGCACCATAAAGTCAGACAAAAATTGATTAATATCCTTACACCAATTTTATCCGAAGTTATAAAAGAGGGAGTGGATGAAGGCATCTTTGAATGCGACAATATACCTGAGCGTGTTAAGATGCTCCTTATCATCAGTGACGGCACATTTAATGAAGGCACATTCAGTGAACAGGACATTTCCGTCTTTATAGACATGACTGAAAAACTTCTCGGGGCAGAGAAAGGGACAATGAGTTTCATTTACGGCCTGATTGATAAAAGCGATATGGAGGCGGTCGAGTGAACAATGCCGGAAATTACAAATATAAACCGGTTCTATTTTTTGCTCTGGCATATCTTTTTACCTGGATATTTTGGATTCCTGCAATCTATTTACCCGAAAGCATCAGTCCAGTACTCATGTTGATAGGCCTTATGGCCCCCGCTATTGTATCTACAGCTTTCATTATGTTGTCAAGGTCAGATGCGCTTAAGCAGGACTTTAAGAATAAAATCATCGGCTTTTACAAAGTAAAATGGCTGAATGTAGTTTGGGCGGTTATCGTATTTGCGATTATAATAGCCTGTTCTATTCTTCTGTCACTGCCATTTGGACAGTCACTTAACCAGTTTTCCTTTACTGAAAGCTTTTCATTTACAGGTGTTGGAATAGCAGGAGCATTCCTTACCATCACTATTGCTTCGATAATTGAAGAGGTTGGATGGAAAGGATACTGTGAGGATTCAATCGGTAACTATATGAACTGGTTTTGGGAATCCATGATTTTTGGAGTGTTGTGGTCTTTCTGGCATTTTCCTTTAATCTTTATTCAAGGAACCTATCAGGCAGGACTTATGGTGAATCCTCTTTATGTGATTAACTTTTTTGTGAGCGGAATCCCTATGGGATTTGTCATTACATGGGTCTATCTTGAAAGCGACCGTTCGATATTGGCTTGCATGATATTCCATTTCTTCGTCAATTTCATGCAGGAAAAAATAGCGATAACTCCCGAGACAAAGTGCCTGGAGACAATAGTGATAACCGTGGTTACAATCATTATAATCATGGCTAAAAAAGATATGTTCTTCGAAACTCGCCATGTCGGAAGACTACTTGAATACAGCAACAATGAGCACTAATAAGAAAAAAAAGAATTCTGAAATTATTTTTTGGTGCAAATTTCCATATTATCGTTTAAATAATTGCCTTCCATGTCCACTAGGATAACATTCAAATCCAAATCGAAACGCTGCTTGCATCTATCGCGAATAGCCTGCGCAATGCTGTTTGAAACCTCAACAGAAAGACCAATTTCATTTAGGATATCCATCATATCATCAGTTGTTTTGGAATCAAACAACCTTTGGAGATGGACCCTATCCGCACCGCACAACGCCGCATGGGTAACCATTATTTCACGCCTTCCATCTGCAACGGCATGTTTAGTATCGAATATTCCGCCGGCAACTTTAATCAGCTTGCCCATGTGTCCAAAGTAAGTGAATTTGGTAATTCCTCTCTTTTCGGCTTCTTCAAACATAAAGCCTGCAAAATTGCCTGTTTGAACAATCTGTTCTTTTGTAACATCCAAATCCTTTAATGCTAATTTCTCACCGATATTTCCAGGGACAAAAACTAAATCCTTAATATTTGAAGCCAACGCAACATCAAGCTGTGTGACAATGGAATTCTTATAAGCATCACTGGACATTGATCTGGCTATTCCAGTTGTACCAAGGACAGATATTCCATCAATTATGCCCAATTTGGGATTCATGGTTTTCTTAGCTATTTCTTTTCCTTCCGGAATTGAAATTGTTACTTTGGCAACTTTTCCATCAGGAATCTTATCCGACAAGTTTTTGACAATCATGCGACGTGGCCCAGGATTTATAGCATAATCCCCCACAGGTATCTGAAGGCCGGGTTTTGTGATTTTACCTACTCCTTCACCGCCAGTGATAATGATACTATCTTCCCCATCTGTCTTATCGAATAGCTCGACAGTGGAAATAATAGCTAAATCAACAGTGACATCCGGATCATTATATGGATTTTTATGAGCTACAGCACATGCTTTAAAAGAAGATAACAATTTACATTCATCTATAATGATATCCAATACCTTTTTAGGAGTTTCAACCTTGACACATGCGATATCAGGAGTATCCAAAATCGCATCTAAGGCGGCAAGTGAGCAAGCTGTTGCTATAGTGCCTGTTGTAACTCCCGTATAATTGTCATTAGTCATTTTAACAAAAAGAATAAAAAGAGAGAATCTATAACATAGATTCTAATTTTTCAATAAGTTCAGATTCAGTAGGTGCGCCAACAAAAACAACCTCTCCATCAATTACAATGGTAGGCACTGCCATAATCTGATAATCGATAGCTCTTTGATAATTATCTTTGCTTTCATCAATTTTTAATGTTTCTACATCAATTGCATCGCCTAATTTATCTTTAGCTTTTTGAGCAGCTTCGATTGCTGCCGGACAATGTGGGCATGAATTGGTTGAAAATACTTCTACTTTAATTGCCATGGTAATTTCTCCTTAACTTTAAGTTGTAACTATTTTATAATTTAGTAATATATAATTGTTACTTTAAAAAATAGATTTCAAATGCTCTCTGCAAATATTTAAAATATATGAAAAAAATAGTGATTATTGATTAAAATGGAAAATTTAGATAATGATATCAAAGCAATAATTAACAGCGCATACCCCTACATTGAAGAATTTAATCCGGCTCAAAAAGCGGTGATCGAATCAGGATATTTGGAAGATAACTCAAATTACATTATTTGTATTCCAACAGCAAGTGGAAAAACCGTATTAGGAGTACTGCCTGCTTTAAAAACCATATTGAATGGCGGAAAAGCAGTCTATGCAGCACCCCTCCTTTCAATTCAAAACGAAAAAGTAAAAGAGTTCAAAGCCTTTGAAGAGCATGGCATCAATGTAGGCAAGCACCCTTCAAGCGCAGATTTATCAGTTATGGTTTTTGAATCATTCGACGCACTCACTAGATTTTCCTGGAATGTATTGCGAGATGTTGATACCTTAATTATTGACGAATTCCATATGATTGGAGAATATACAAGAGGACCGACCCTTGAAGCGGCAATTACAAGAGCCAAAATTATCAATCCAAGCATGAGAATAATTGCGTTATCCGCCACATTAAGAAATATAGAGGAAATTGAAGGCTGGCTTGAGGGAACATGCGTTGAACATGACTATAGGCCTGTTCCATTGCACAAAGAGGTATTGGATGCTGAAATGTTCAACACCAAAAATAAAAATGATGTCATCGTGAAGGTAATCGAAAAGGCAATCAAGGACAAATCCCAGGCATTGGCTTTTGTTTCAACAAGAAGATTTACCGAAAGCCTGGCCACTTACGTCGCCAAAAAGATCAACAAGAAAATCAATGTTGAACAAAGGAAAAGATTTAAGGAAGTTGCAGATAAACTTCTTGAAGTTCCGAAAAAGAAAGGTTCACTTCCAACAAGCACCTGCCTGAAATTGGCCGAAGCGGCTGAAATGGGCGTTGCATTCCACCATGCAGGACTTTTTAATGAGCAAAAAGAGATAATCGAAGATGAATTCAGAAATGGAAATATATTAATGATTACAGCAACTCCGAGTTTAATGTATGGAGTTAATTTACCTTCAAAAACAGTCATAATCAGAGACCATACCCGCTGGACAAACAACGGACCTCAACCGATACCTGTTTTTGACTATGAACAGATGTCCGGAAGGGCTGGAAGGCCACAATACGATGATGTGGGATATTCCTATCTTGTTGCAAAGACAATGGATGAAGCAATTAATTTGGAAGACTATTATGTTGAAGGGGAAATCGAAAAGACAAATTCAAAGCTCGTTGACAATAAAGATGCAATCTACAGACAGATTATTGCACAGATAGCCTCATCACTTTCCAAAAATCTGGATGAATTGACTGACTTTTTTGGAAAAACCCTTTATGGCTATCAGATGAGCAATAATCCTTCAATGTCATTGTTTGCTGAGGAAAGCTTGAAATATGAACTTGAAGTTGCACTAAACTTCCTTCTGCAAAATGGAATTATCAGAGCGACACCTGAAGGACTTAAGACAACAGATTTCGGTAATTTGATAGCCAAATCAAATTATGCGGTAGAAACTGCGGTCAAAATTAAGGAATATGTTTCAGGAATTGATGAAATTAACCCTGAAGAGTTTATCTATGCATTATCTGAAACTCCTGACCTGCCGCTTATCTCATTTAAAGGAAGAAAATCAAAAGATCCTGTGCGCGACAAACTGTCTGAATGCGGACTCTTTGCGGTTGATATTGGCAATCCCGAAGCGACCACAGTTTCATTAATCGAATGGATTAATGAGCGCAGCGAATATGAAATTGAAAATAGATATAATGTTTATTCAGCTTCAACTAGGCGCTCAGCTTATGAGGCATCACGTCTTGTGAAATTTGCAAAGAATACTGCAGAGGTCTTAGGAGATTATTCCAACTTAAAAGAATATGACTTTTTATCCGCCAGACTCTATTACGGTGTAAAAACAGACATCATTCCATTGGTCGTTGGCGTGAAAAGACTTGGAAGAAAAAGAGCCAGGAATCTGGTAAAAATCTTTGGAAATGATTTGAGTGGCGTTTCTGAAAAGGAACTTCAAAGAGTTGAAGGAATCGGACCTAAACTGGCCAAAAAAATAAGTTTATTTGTAAATAATTAAAAAGGTGGAATTTAACCTCCACCCTCAGCAACGTGAGAACTTAATTCCATGTCCTCGAATTTCATTGCTTTTTCTTTTAATTCATCGACATCGACTTCATCATCATTTTCCCTATCATAAAAGTCAGATTTCTTAATATCCTTCTTATCCAGCAGTTCCACCAGATTTGAGCGATACCATAGTTCTGTCTTATCTATAAGAACCCATCCGAAACCATCTTGAGTTTTCACATCAAGAACTTTGCCGATAGTTCCAGTATCCCCATATCTTACGTATGAGTCGACAGGAATTTCGATGTCTCTTGCATCTAAAACCATTTTAAAAACCCAATCTATTCAGCATCTTCGATTGTTACTTCAACAGTTTCAGCTTCTTCTTCAGCTTCTTCAGCCTCATCAGCTTCTTTAGGAATTTCTTTGTTTAAAATAACATAAGCTCCGATAGTGGCAATATCTTCGAAACTGATTTCAAGTTCATCTCTAGAGAATATGTTATTTTGTAAAGTCAAAGTAATTTTTTCGATTTTACCGGTTTCGGTGTCAAAATCGACATTACTTATTTTACCTACAGCATATGCATTTTTATCTAAAACAGTAGAACCTAAAAATTCTTTAATTTGCATAGTTTTCACCTAATATATTTTATGTTATAATATATAAATCATAAAATATTTAAATAGAACTATTGATTAAAAATATTAAGTATTAATTTAATGAGGTTGAAGAATGGAAAAAGCATGTCGAATAATAATTGAGGATATTCTGGAAGGTAAAATATCTACTCGACGTGATCTTGAAGTTGAAAAAAGACAGCTTTGCCGTGATTTGAAATTGTCAAGATTCATGAGCAATGCAGACATTTTGGAATATGCAAAACCTGAAGAAAAGGAGATCGTTTCCGGAATCCTAAAGAAGAAACCCACCAGAACAATGTCCGGCGTTGCAATCGTTGCGGTAATGTGCCATCCGCACAAGTGTCCTCATGGAAGATGCTTTTACTGTCCTGAAAGTGATATCGCACCTCCAAGCTATACCGGTGAAGAGCCTGCAGCACTTAGGGGCAGAATGTATGACTATCACCCATATGTTCAATGTTTCAATAGGTTAAAGCAGCTTAAAAAGATAGGCCATCCCATTGACAAGGTTGAATTGATCATTATGGGCGGAACATTTCCTTCAAGAGACTTATGTTATCAGGAATGGTTTGTATCACAATGCCTAAAAGCAATGACCGATTTTGGATTGATAATGGAAAACAAGCCAACAAATTATGAATATAACCTGGATTATGATGAAATAAGGTCATTTGAAAAGGGCGTTTTAAAATCCTATCCTCCAAATGATTATGTTTTGATTAGCGATGTTCAAAGTGCCAATGAGAATTCAAAAGTCAGATGTGTTGGAATGACATTTGAAACCCGACCGGATTACTGTAAAAAAGAGCACATTAACAGAATGCTTGATTTTGGCGTTACAAGAGTTGAACTTGGAGTTCAAACCTTATCAGATGATTTGTACAAAAGAATTAAAAGAGGCCACAGCATAGCAGACGTTGTTGAAGCAAACCAGCTTCTAAGGGACTCTGCAATTAAGGTTGCAATGCATATGATGCCAGGATTATTTTCCGATGAAAAGCAGGATTTGAAAATGTTCAAGCAATTGTTCAGCGATGACAACTTCAAGCCAGATATGCTTAAAATTTATCCTTGCCTCGTAACAAAAGGAAGTGAACTGTACGATTTATGGGCCAAAGGAGAATATGCACCATATACTGATGAGGAAGCTGTTGAATTGATCGTCAAAGTTAAAAAGATTCTTCCGAAATGGGTTAGGACAATGCGAATTCAAAGGGACATCCCATCCACATTAATAGAGGCGGGAGTC
This sequence comes from Methanobrevibacter sp., assembly GCA_030539795.1. GTDB lineage: Archaea > Methanobacteriota > Methanobacteria > Methanobacteriales > Methanobacteriaceae > Methanocatella. The sequence goes on along the minus strand of JAUNXN010000009.1, from coordinate 11,762 downwards.
AAAAAGTCCAACCTGGGGGAACTCGTCTACAACAGACTGGACGAGGAGCATATCAACTGCCAATGCATCCGCTGCCGTGAAATCGGTCACAAAAAGACATCAAGAGAATATACATTGGATGATTTTGAATTATTCAAGGAAAGCTATGCGGCATGTGAAGGTGAGGAAATCTTCCTGTCAATGGAAGACATTAACGAAGAAAGCATTGCAGGATTTTTAAGATTACGTTTTCCATCAAAAAATCATTTCCGTGACGAAATCGATGACAAGACTGCGCTTGTAAGGGAGCTGCATGTTTATGGAAATATGATTAAAATTGGAGATAAAAACCCTAAAATAGGCCAACATACCGGATTTGGTGAGAAACTTCTAAAAGAAGCTGAAGACATAGCTATTGAAAGGGGCAGTAAAAAAGTAGCTATAATCAGCGGAATCGGAACTAGAAACTATTACCGCAAATTCGGATATGAAAAGGTTGGGCCTTATATGGTTAAAAAGGTGATATGAAAATATTTAAATACTTGTTCGTATAAATACAAACTAATTGTGAGATGGTAATATGGCATACAATATAAAAAATTCAAAAGAGTTAGCTAGCCTAATAAACTACACTAACTTGAACAACATAATTACTGAAAGCGAAATGAAAGAATTTCTCGAAAAAGCAAAAGAGCTAAACTTCCATTCAGTAGTCGTTTCACCAACCTATGTCGACCTTGCAAAAGAAGAATTAAAAGATACAGACATAAAAGTTGGAAGCGTAATCGGATTCCCATTAGGTTTTGAAGATACAGCAAGCAAAGTGGCAGAAGCTAAAGCATTGCTCGACAAAGGCGTGGACGAATTTGAAGTGGTAATTAATTTAAGTTACTTGAAAGATGAGAAATACGGACTGCTTGAAGACGAAATTAAACAAATCAAGGAAGCTGTCGGAGATAAAATCTTAAAAGTCATCATCGAAACAAAAGCATTGGAGGACTACCAAAAAGCCAATGCAGCTAAAGTGGCTGAAAATGGCGGTGCTGATTTTGTAAAAACATCCACAGGATTCGTAACTCCAAACCACATCTTTGAAAATGTCAATGACATCAATATTATCCAAAAACATGCGCCAAACATCAAAATTGAAATCTTCGGCGGAATAAATGAATATAAATTCGCTAACCAGATTTTAACTGCAGGATCTGATCTTATCGGCAGTGATAATGGATACGAAATTGTGAAAAGATACAAGGAATTAAGGGAAAACACACAGGTAACACCAAAACCAATTACATTATAACCCTAAAATTATTAAAAAAACCAAAGAACCGTCACCGAAAATTCTTTTTTTTAAAAAAAATATGATAAAACTAGTTTTTAAAAGAAATAAATAAAAAAAAACAGAATGCCATGGGCCGGACTTGAACCAGCGACATCTAGATCTTCAGTCTAGCGTTCTCCCATCTGAACTACCATGGCATATGGACCGAACGAGATTCGAACTCGTGATCTCCTCCACGTCAAAGAGGAATCATACCCCTAGACCACCGGTCCTATACAACATA
>JAUNXN010000009.1:0-10115 GCA_030539795.1 Methanobrevibacter sp. | reverse complement strand
GAATCTATTTGATTGCTAATTTGATATCTTCAGCTTTTACAGTTTTTCTACCAGCGTGGCGTGCGAAATTAACAGCTTTTTGTGCGATTTCGTCACCTTTTTCTTCTAATGCTTCAGCTAATGCAATTTTTGCATCATCACTAATTCTTTGTGCGCCAGCATTTTTTAAGATACGACCGACTGGTGCGATTGGTAATTCACTCATTATTACACCTCCAATTAAAAGATAGTAAACAATAGTATATAAAGGTATCGGTGAAAACTGCTTATTAATCGCCTATATTATAACATATAAGCGGATAGAATATGCTTTTGAAATCTAGAAAAAAATATAAGCAATACTAAAAAATCAAGGATAAAAATTAACAATAATATGAAAATAAGAATTATAGTAAAATTAAAAAATTATTTTTACAATAATTCGCTTTTAAGATATGTGGCAGTTGCATCGGTGATTTTTACATCAACAAAAGTTCCTAATTCAACATTATCAACAATCACTGGAATATAAGAATTTGTTTTTGCAATAAATCCTCCTTTAGACCCTTTTTCAACAACCAATACCTTTTGAACTGAATTGACTAAAATTTGGTTTTCCTCTTCAGTTATTTTTGATTTGATTTCAGATAAAAATTTAGATCGTTTCTTCATAGTTTCAGGAGGAATTTCCTTAAGGGAAGATGAAATTGCACCTTTGCGGTGTTGGTATTTTGACAGATGAATTATACTTGGCTTGATTTGCTTGAGCAAATCTACAGTCAAATCAAAATCTTCATCACTTTCTGTCGGATACCCCACAATGATATCAACAGCCAAGGTCAGGTCTGAAATTTCATTTTTAAATTTTGATACTATGTCAAGATACTGGCCAATTGTATGGCCCCTATTCATTTCTGATAAAACTTTGTCACTTCCTGATTGGACAGGCAAATGTATGAAATTATATACCTTCGGATGTTTCATCGCATCAATTATTTCATCAACATCGTTTAAAATGTTTTTAGGATGCATCATTCCAACACGAACTCTGAAATCTCCTTCCAAATTAGCAACTTCTTTAATTAAATCAGATAGTTTCTCACCAGTGTCACGGCCAAAGGCGGCAGTGTCCTGTGCGGTAAGTTGAATTTCACAGGCCCCATTTTCAATAGCTTTCCTTGCTTCTTCAACGATATCTTCAATAGGATAGCTATTCAATGGTCCACGGGCAAAGCGAGTGCAGCAGAAAGTACAAGCACCCAGACAACCTTCACAAATCTGTATAATGTGAACAAGACTATCATCACAAGCCTTAGGAACACCCACCTTAGGTTCTTTTGAAAATCCGCATTCGCGAATGACTTCCCCGCAATAGGCGCCATTAACCACATCACTTACCTTATTTAATTGATGAGGACCAATCCAAGAGCAGTCCGGCCCTACCTTATCCAATTTTTCAGGATCGATTTCAACCATACACCCCCCGATGATGATTTTCTTATCTGGAAAATCCTCTTGAAGCTTTTGGATTCTATAAGTAACTTTATTTTCAGTAGGCAATTTAACATAGCATGTATTGACTATAATAACATCCGCTTCTTCAATAGATTCCACAATATCTATTTCATTTTCCTTTAAAACGCCGGCCATTATTTGTCCATCGGCTTTGTTAAATGTGCATCCGTAGGATTCTATATATACTTTCATTGTCTTTTCACTCTATGATGTTTTCTTAACAATATCCTTAGTTAAATCATAATCATAATTATTGAATCTAACCGGTTTTGAATAAACTCTTTTAATAACTCCGGCTTTTGCAAATCCTGAAGTTAATTTTCTGTCCTGTGTTTTAATTACATGAACTCTTACAATATGCTTATCGATTTTTACAACATCTCCAGGAGCTATTTTGAAATCTCTTTCCAAATCCACTTTATATGAATCGACTTCACCATGCAAATCGACTGAAAAACCGATACGTGCCGGAATTTCAACAGATACTGCCCAAATGGTATCAATGTCTTCAATTAAAGCCTTATCAACTCTTGTATCTCCAACTTCAATACTTGTAACTTCCACCTGACCCAAATCGGAAAGCAAAACATCACCAGCTTCCAATTCATCGCTTGGAGATAATTCAATAGTGGTCTTATGAGATTTATCTTGCTCGGAAATAATTAATCTATAAGGTTGAGGTTTTTTTGCTGAAAAAATATCCTTAAAAACATGTCCACAATCTTCACATTTCAATAAATATTCTTCAATTAGTTTTTTCTTGGATGATTTTTGCTTTGAATTTAAAATTTCAATATCATCGCTGCCACAAATAGGACATTCCATTCTCATGCCTCCTACTCTGATTCATTCAAATAATGGTTGACTAATCCGCCATCTTCCAAAATGCTTAACATGAACTCCTTAAACGGTTCAAATGTTTTTTCTTCACCGGTTGTTTTGTTGATTAATGTTCCCTGTGACAAGTCAATGCTTATAATATCGCCGTCTTTAGCTTCAATATCAGAAACTATCACAGGCAAGCCTATGTTGATTGCATTCCTATAGAAAATTCTTGCAAATGATTTGGCAACAATAGCACTGACACCTGCTGTTTTAATGGCAACAGGAGCCTGTTCTCTTGATGAACCGCATCCAAAGTTTTCATCGGCAACGATAATGTCCCCTGCTTTGACGTTTTTAGTGAAGTCCGGGCGTTCGCCTTCCAGGACATGGTCTGCCAAATCCTGCGGATTGAATGTTCTCAAATATCTTCCGGGAATAATGACATCGGTATCTATATTTTCCCCAAAAGTCCATGTTTTTCCTTCAATAATATCCATTAATATCACTGTAAAATTGATTTTAAAAAAACAAGTATTTGGGACGTGCCCAAATACAAAATAAGTAAGGTGATTTTTATTCTAATCTAATCTTTTTGTTTAAATGGTGTTGAAAATTCTTTTTCTACGCTTTCACGATACATTGAATTCATTGTACAGAATGGAATAATTCTGCCGTCAGGGGTTGCATAATGAATTACACATTTTTTAACCCTATCCTCATCAAAGTTGAATGGGTCCATGAAATGCATACATGAAATGAGCATTGCATCTTTAGAGAAGTCTCCTAATGCCTCATAATCCCCTTTAACAAATATGTTCAACAAGATTTTGGTAATGTCCAAATCCTTAGGGGATCTGCTTGGGTGAACCAACTTAGGAAGATTTCCAGTCAAGCCTGCAAGAACCCTTTTGCGGGATCCGAATTTTCCTTTTTTAAGTTTTTCATTATATTCTTTCAATTTGTTGAATAAATCATCAACATCAATGAAATCAGTGATTGGAATTAATTTATCCTTTCCAGAACCTTCAGTCTTTTCTCTGAATACATAAGTAGCTATTCCACAATGTTCATGACAGTTTAATGTAACTGTAGCGGAATCATTGCCGTCAAGCAAGGATATGAACTCGGCAATTGGCTCGACACTGGACGGTGGATAGAAAGAACTTGTTGGAACTTGACCATCGGTTTCGTCTTCGATGATTTTTATAAAGTCCGGAATTGTGATTCTTTGCTCTTCCACTTGGTCGGCAGGAGTTCTTCCTGAGAATGATACAGGCTGGAAGTTGACTCCATAAATGATGTCGTTATTATCAAATGCGAATTTAATTATTTCTCCAACTTGATTGTCATTAACTCCTTTAACTAATGTAGGAACAAGCACTATTCCTAAACCTGCTTTTCTACAGTTTTCAATAGCTTGAAGTTTATCCGGAAGCAAATCCCTACCTTTATTTGCAATATAAGGTTCTGGGGTTACTCCTTCAAATGAAAGATAAACAGTATTCAAACCAGCGGCCTTTAAATCTTTAGCCAAATTTTCCCTTTTAGCCAATCTGATACCATTAGTAGCTATCTGAACATGAGTGAAACCTTCTTCCTTAGCCATTTCAATAAGCTCAACAATATCTTTTCTGATGGTAGGTTCACCACCGGCATATTGAATAGCAGGACATGGATTAGGCTTTAGATTTCTTAAGTTCCTAAGCATTTGCCTTATTTCATCTTTACTAGGTTCATATAGGTAGCCAGCAGCAGCCGCATTTGCAAAACAAACTGGGCATCTTAAATTACACCTGTTTGTTACATCAATCAAACCTAAAACAGTTGATGTTTCATGTTTAGAACACAAACCGCAATTGCTTGGGCAAGCTCCGGTATCATCAACACAAGGGTTTTCAACAGGAGCTACTGATGGAACATATTCCCTTACTTGATTATATAATCCTTCATCGCTCCAGTATGTGTTGACAAATTCCCCATGCTCGTCACAAGTTTTTTTGATGAAAATTTTACCGTTCTCATCATAGACTTCTGCCTCGACAGGTTTGCCACATTCTGGGCACAAACTTCTTGTTCCTTTAATCTTCAAAAAAATCACCTTTCTGCTAACAATATTATATTATTAGCATTACTTACATAATATTATATATTTAAATCAATTTATTATTTAAAGATTATTATCTAAAAACTTAAATTATATCAAGTATATATGTATTATTAACTAAATTGGGGAAAAACATAAATGACTTTTGATATTCAAATGATTTTAATCACATGTTTGACAACACTCTATTTCATCCTCCCGGCTTATTTTTCAAATGGGAGCGGATTATTATTCGGAGGCGGACTTCCAGTTGATTTTGGAAAAACCGATAAGAATGGGGTTCGATGGATTGGAGATGGAGTTACATGGAGAGGACTGGTCGCCGGTACAATCATAGGAACTTTAACTGGAATTATCCAAGGATATTTTGGCCCCGCCATTATTAAAGAGTTTGGGCAATTCATTACAACCCCTATCATAACCAACATTCCAGAAGGAGTGCTAATCGGATTTTTACTTGGTTTTGGAGCATTATTAGGTGATGCAATCGGAAGTTTCTTAAAAAGAAGACTTGGAATTGGAAGAGGAAACCCCGCTCCAATTTTAGATCAATTGGATTTCATAGTCATGGCATTGATTTTAGTTTCCTTTGTCGTTAAGCTATCATTATCATTCGTAGTGACAGCCATCATCCTTACATTAGCAATACATCTGATAACCAATACCTGCGCATATCTTCTTGGAATAAAAGATGTTTGGTACTAGTTTTTAAAAAAAATAAGTTTAAGAGGATAATTCCTCTAATTTAAATATCTGTTCATCATTACTGCAGTTCCAACAGCGGGCGCTACAGTACATTCATCATCAGTTAAAACATCACCCATGGATTTGACTTCCAAACCCAATGATTCAGCGGCGGGCCTATCCAATATATCCTTTCCCAAACCTGTTGTTACAATCAAATCCAAATTCTGGGTTTCAACAACCTGCTTTAAACCGTCTGCAATTTGAGCGACCTGTTTTTTGTGGATAAACTTGGACATCTCAACGATATCATCCATTGATAGCATTTCCAAATCAGCACATACCACACGAGCTATCCTTTTAGCGCAATCGATTTTTGATTTTCCTTCACCGTCGAAAGTATCGCAAATGTAATCCTTTTCTGTTATTAAATCCAGAACAGTGTAAACATCTGCAGTTTGTGCAAATAGCTCACTAGCTACCCTATACTCTTTTCCATTCAACTCAACCTTGTCCAAAAAGCTTGCAAGATTGGTTCTTAAGGTGCCTGTATAGACCAATTCGCCAGTAGCGGACCTGTCAAAGTCAGATTTTCCAATGGCACATTCCTTTCCATCCTTTATTGGAATAATATCCGTGGTGGTGCTTCCGGTATCTATGAAAATGCAGTTGTCGCTAATCAAAGTCGCTATTTGAGCTGTTGCAATCCAGTTTGCCGCAGCCGCCTTAAGCGGAGTTTCTTCAATCTCTGCTTTAGATAGCATTCCATCAATTCCAACATATGCTATCGGGCATTCGAAGGTCTCTTCACATTTTCTTACAACATCCAAAACCCCATCCTTTTTAGTGTCATATGCATCAACAAGCTCTGCAGTCATGGAAATGCCGACAGCATCGATTTCAGATACAGGGCAGATATTTTCAATCAATTCAACCAATACGCGTGATAAATCATCATTATTGCTCCACATAGGGAGATATGCGAAATCAACTTCGATATTTTTAATCTCATCACCATCAAAGTCAATTACAGCAAGGTCGGTGTTTGCACCGCCAATGTCAAATCCAGCCACTTTCATTTTATATTCTCCTAATTTCAAGTAAATCTCCAGACTTCTTAAACTCAACTTCGCCGTCTAAAGATACATCAATGTCATCAATAGTTATTTTTCCGTCAATCAGTTCAATGATTGTTTTGCCTATGTTGAAATTAGCCACTTTGCTTAATCCCACATAAGGTGTTGTGAATCTTGAATTTATCTCCAAAAGGTAAACGGAATATATGTCCTTTTCATCAGCATTTATCAATAAGTCAACACCGACAAAACCTTTTATGCCATCGACAGCCTCAACCGCTTTTGTTGCGATTTCAAAAGCTTCCTGCTCATATTCACTTTCATAAGGCAGCTTGCCCCCTTCATAGGTTCCCTTATTATTTTTCAGTTCAACGAATTGCTGATTTAAACTGATTGGAATTGCCTTTTTGCCATCGGAAATTAGACTAACGCTAATGTCTGTTCCTTCAATGTATTCCTGGACAATGATTCTTGAACCCGGCGGAAATATTTGCTCCAAGTCATAGGATAAATCTCCGATATTCTCAATTATTACAATATCTTCACAATCAACACCCATTAACGGTTTTATAATCAATTTTAAAGGTGTCAATGGGTCTTCCGCCTGCCATTTTTCATGAAGATTTTCAATTGCCCTTTTCCAATACCCCTTTGGATCTATCTTAAATCTGAAAGATCTTGGCTGTGGAACATCATTTGGAAGCGCTTCATAGGTTTCATACTTATCAGATGACATTAAGCAGGCTTCCGCAGAAGAAGTGTATGTTTTAACATTATTCTCTTCCAGAATTTTAGTAATGTTGTATAGATTGTTATTGTTTTCTGCAGCAATGAAAATAGCCCTATTGAAATTTGCAGCATTATCCTCCAACCAATCGATAACATCACCATCAATCAAGATGGGATTGACATTTTCATAATCCTTTACAACATTCTCATAAGATTTGTTGATGACCAAATCAACATTAAAATCAGATAAATCCTTCAAAAGTGCAAATACCAACGCTTCGGCTTCTGAAATAATGCATTTATCCTTTTCGCCGGAAGCCGTAAAATACTCGAATACTAAAATCGAATCATCATTTTTCATCATAAGTAATCATCATCCCATTTAAGTTTAAATCACCGAACGGAAATCTCATCTTGTCTCCGTCAAATATCATGTGAATCAAAGCGTTTTTACTCTCTTCAAATTCACTGACAGTAATATCATCATTAATTGAAGCCATTTTTCTTGTAAATGAGTCCATAATGTCTTCTGGAGCTTCAATATTAAGCAGACCCTTGTTATAGTAATCCTCAATTGCATCAACAGTCAATTTTGCTGAATCTCCCTGACCATAAGGATTTACTGCATTTTTCATTTTATCGGCAAAATCATTATCTGATAAAATCCTACGGGCATTTTCAAGTATTGCCTCTTTGTCGGAACCTACCAGAATATTGCCTCCAGCAGTTACGGTTTCAGGACGTTCAGTATTGTATCTTAATGTTAATGCAGGCACATCAAGAGTAATTGCCTCTTCTTGAAGACCACCGGAATCCGTCAAGATTAAAGTGGATTTGGAAGTTAAAAGCAGGAAATCCAAGTATCCCAAAGGCTTTATAATATGAACATGTTCCAAATCATTCAATTCATCGAATAAACCGAAATTCTCCAATGTATTTTTAGTTCTTGGATGAATCGGGAAAATAATGTTCATGTCACTTAATTCCTTTAAAGCGCCAATAATATTGACCACTCTTTCCTTAACATCGACATTTTCAGCCCTATGCATTGTTAAAGTAAGAATATTATCCAGATTATCAATATCCAAACCGGCAAGAGCTTCATTTTCAAAACCTCTTTTTTTAGCAATTTCCAAATGCCTGAAACATGCATCAACAACAGTATTTCCTGTAATGAATAGGTTTTTGTGAGAAAATCCTTCAGCCAATAGGTTGATGGCTGACTGCTCTGTCGGAATAAAATACATTGTTGTGGCCACATCTGCAACCCTGCGATTCAACTCTTCAGGCATTGTCATGTCAAATGACCTGAGTCCCGCTTCGACATGGCCGATTGCAATGTGCAATTTGGAAGCGACAAGCGCTCCTGCAAGAACCGCATTGGTGTCGCCCTGAACTAAAACAATATCCGGTTTTTCCTCTAAAAGAACCTCCTCAATACCTTTCATCATCAAACCGGTTTGTTTTCCATGAGTTCCGGAACCTACATGAATGTTGTAATCAGGAGTGGGAATTTCCAAATCTCTAAAGAAATCATCAGACATTTCCTTATCATAGTGCTGACCAGTATGAATAACAACTTGATTGATGTCTCTTTTTGAGATTTCATCAATAATAGGTGCCATTTTAATAATTTCCGGCCTTGTTCCTAAAATAGTCGCTATTTTCATAATATCCCCAGATTTTAATATATTTAACCATGCTTAAAACTTTTTATAGAAATCTTAAAAATCATTCAGTTAGCAATTTTTCAATTTCATTAATGTTAAGTTCAATGAATTCCTCATATTTCGGATTGGCCAATATTTTATATTGCTTAATATTGGTCTTTTCATAAGCATCAGCCATTACTGCCTGCAATTCATGAGTATCGCTATTTAAAACAATGTCCAATTTCCTTTTTTGATCATCATTCAAACTATCCAAAAATTTTACTACTTTAGATTTGAATTTTGAAACGAAATTGGTTTTTCTTTTAGCAAACCTTTCAAGCAGAAATGCAGGTGTTGCTGTAAATAATTGTTCATATGGCTTGACATCTTCATAACTAAGTTTATCGCTCATAAAATCGCCTCATTATCCTAAAAACTATGTAAATCATTTAAACTTTTTACCATCGATTCACGAATGGCATACCTTTTTTGCAAGTTTGCCAGTGAATCAACCAAGTCACGCCTGAATCTCTCGCAGGCGTAATCATCATATGTAAACTTGATTCCATCATATTGGATATCCATCAATATTAGGTATTCCGCTTCCATAACTTTAATGTACGCTCTTGGCTCATCTTCAGCAGGATTCAATAATCTTTCAACTTCCTCCAGATCCATCTTTCCGACTGCAACATCTACAAAAACCCTCATCATCTTCCTTACCATATTCCACAAGAACGATTCCCCGTAGATGTCTACAAAGATTGGGGAGATTGTGTCATGCAGATTCGGGAATTCCCTTTTGTGATAATCATTCAAATCGACTTTTGTAATCTTGATGTCATCAATAGTTCTTTCAGTTGTTTTTTGGAATCTCTTGGTGAAATTAGTGAAGTTGTGAGTTCCTTTAAAGATTTCGGCAACTTCATTGAGCTTGTCAACATCCAAGTTCTGGAATAGCATATAACGGTACTGCCTCATCTGAGCATACCTTGGCTTGAAAGCATACCTTACCGGCGCACTAGCTAAAATCTGAATATCATCAGGCAGGGAATTATTAATTTCATTGACTCTGACTTCCTTTTCTGATTGGAAACTAATTACATTACCTAAACTGTGGACTCCCGCATCAGTACGTCCTGCAATTCTAAACCTGGACTTTTTCAAATCGTCAATGTAGTCTAGCTTGCGTAAATGATAAATCAGCTCTTCTTCGACAGTTCTCAAGTCAGGCTGTCTTTGAAAACCATGGAAATTAGTCCCGATATATCCGATTTTTAGTGCTGTTCGCTTCATCAATATAATATTAAACATAATATAAAATAAAGTTTAAGAAAAAGAGGAGGGAAATAGCTATTTATATTAAATAGCTATTTGGTATATGACTTACTATTTATACATTCGATAATCATAGAAAGATAATAAAATTAAAAATATTTTTTTGAAGATAAAGCGGTTATATTGCGAAATTAATTTTATTATCTTTATTATTCAATATTCTGAATAATCTAATTGATAATTAATAGTAATACCCATATAAATATTATTAAT
>JAUNXN010000008.1 GCA_030539795.1 Methanobrevibacter sp. | reverse complement strand
TCGTAAAAGATATTATTGATACTTATAATATGTTTTATGTAGAAGACCCATTTGATGAATCAGACTTTGATGGATTTGCTCAATTGACCGCAAAAGTTGGTGACAAGTGTCTTGTCTGTGGAGATGACTTGTTTGTAACAAATAAGGAACTCTTGGCAAAAGGTATTGAAATGAATGCTGCAAATGCAATCATTATCAAGCCAAATCAGATAGGCTCATTGTCCGAAACTTATGCAACCGTAAAATTGGCTAAGGAGAACAATATCGTTCCGGTAGTGTCTCACAGATCAGGTGAAACTACTGATGAAACTATTGCTCATCTTGCTGTTGGTTTTGCATCTCCAATGATTAAAACCGGAGCTATTGGCGGGGAGAGAATTGCCAAATTAAATGAGCTTATCCGTATAGAAGAGGAACTTTCAAATCCTCAAATGGGGCAATTTTAAAAGTTTTGGAGAGATTAAAATGGCTAAAGTAACTATTGATTATGATAAATGTGATGGTGCTGACTGCGCAGAATGCGCTGATGTCTGTCCAATGGAAGTATTAGTTCTTGAAGGAGACAAAATTGTAATTACTGACCCTTCAGAATGCAGTTATTGTGAAGTATGTATGGACGTATGTCCAAATGAATGTGTAAAAATTGAAGATGAAGATTAAATAGGTGATAAAATGGTAAATGAGGAACTTTTAATAGATTTAGATAATTATTTAGCAGCCGGTTTACATATCGGAACCCAACAAAAAACTAGTGATATGGAAAAATACATTTTCAGAGTAAGATCTGACGGTTTATATGTATTGGATATTCAAAAAACTGATGAAAGAATCAGACAAATTGCAAAACTCTTAGCAAAATACAACCCTGAAGACATTTTAGTAGTGGCTACCCGTCAATACGGTCAAGCTCCTGTTAAAAAATTCGGTGAAATCACTGGTGCAAAAACTATTCCTGGAAGATTCATCCCAGGTACTTTAACAAACCCAAATTATGCTAAATTCATTGAACCAAAAATCATTGTTGTAACTGACCCAAGATCAGATTCACAAGCAATTTTAGAATCCAAACAAAACGGTATTCCTGTAATTGCATTATGTGATACTGAAAACTTACTCAGTTTTGTTGATATTGCTGTACCTGTAAACAACAAAGGTAGAAAAGCTATTGCATTAGTTTACTGGTTACTTGCAAGACAAATCTTAAGAGAAAGAGGAGAAATTCCTGAAGACGGTGACTTAGATATTGAAGCAACTGACTTTGAACTTAAATTTTAAGTGAGTTAAATGATAAGAAAACCTGCTGTTGCTGGAGCATTCTATCCAAGAGATGCGGAAAGTCTAAAAAGACTTATTGAAAGTTGTTTTTTAGATGATTCAGGCGTTGGTTTTGTTCCTGAGTTGAATAATTTTGATGCTAAGGATTACCCTATCAACGTTATGGTTCCTCATGCAGGTTATCAATATTCTGGTGCAGTAGCCTCTCATGGCTATTGCAAAATAGTTCAAAATGGTTTTCCTGAAGTTTTTATCATTTTAAGTCCTAATCACACTGGATACGGTAGTGAAATTTCTGTTTTCAATGAGGGTGAATGGATTACTCCTCTGGGCAGTGTTGAAGTCGATGCCGAATTTGCCGATGAAATAATATCCTCTTCAAGTATTGCAAGCGCAGATTTCCACGCCCACCTTCATGAACATAGCATAGAAGTTCAGCTACCTTTCCTTCAATATTTTTCTTCTGATTTTAAGATTGTTCCGATTACAATGGGAACACAGACTTTTGTAAGTTCAAGCGACTTGACAAATGCCATTTATGAGGCGGGAAATAAGTTGGGTAAATCCTATTGCGTTATTGCAAGCACAGATTTATCTCATTTCAATAATCAGGAAAAGGCTAATAAGGTCGATGGGTTTGTTTTGGAAGATATTGATGAAATGAACAGTTTTAAACTTTTTGAAGAAGTCGTTCAGTATAACATTACCATGTGTGGTTACGGTCCGGTAATGACAACCATAGACCTTTCTAAAAAACTGGGAAAAGACAGTTGTGAAATATTGGCTTATCGAACCAGTGGAGACGTTACTGGGGATTTAACTTCAGTTGTAGGATATGCTTCCGGGATTTTTAAGTAAGGTGTTTTTATGATAGCTAAGGCTTCTGCTCCGGCAAAAACAATTTTATTCGGTGAACATTCCGTAGTTTATGGTGAACCTGCTATTGCAGGAGCAGTCAATAAAAGGGCTTATATTACAATTAGAGAGTCAAATTCAGGTGAATCCATATTCAAGGCACCTGATATTGGATTTGAAGCTATTTTACTTTCAGAAGAAAAGAAGTACATATTGACAAAAGGAAAACCAGGAATCATTAGATATATTTTAGAATCTCTTTATAGGGCACACGATCACTCTCCAATAGAAATAACATTATCATCAAATGTACCTATTGGTTCAGGACTGGGCTCTTCAGCGGCCGTTACAGTGGCTACTCTTGCCGCATTATACAGATATCACAATGTTCGTTTCAATAAGCAATCCTTGGCTCACGATGCCCATATGGTTGAACAGGCGGTTCAGGGAGTGGCTAGCCCTCTCGACACTCTGGTTTCAACATACGGAGGGCTTGTTTATTTGTCCAGAAATAAAAAGGTTGAACATTTTAAAGTCAATTTCAATGCGCCATTTGTTGTAGGCTACACTACAAAGCATGGAAATACTGGAAAAATGGTTAAGGATGTTAAAAATCTGAAAAATAGAAATCCTAAAATTTTAAATCCTGTCATTACCGCTATGGGAAATTTAACCAATTATGCTAAACAGGCTATTTTGAAAAAGGATTATAATAAGATTGGGGAATTGATGAACATTAACCATGGATTTTTGGATGTCATTGGCGTAAATACGTTGGAATTGTCCCGTATGGTATATAACGCAAGGGAAGCTGGAGCTATCGGTTCCAAAACTACCGGTGCCGGTGGAGGGGGCAGTATTATTGCACTTTGTCCGGGAAAAGTTGATGAGGTGGCTAGTGCTATTGCCCGTGATGATAATATTTTAAAAGTTAAGTTTACTCGAAGAGGAGTCTCTTCAAGGGTTTATAAGTGATTTTATGATTATTTTAAAAATTGGCGGGAGCATCTTAACCAATAAGGACTCTGTAGAAAGTGAAGTTGACAGCTCAAGTCTTAAAAGGATTGCATTGGAAATCAAATCTTCACTCGACAAATCAGATAAGGAATTGATTATTGTTCATGGAGCGGGATCTTTTGGACATCCTCCTGCTAAGAAATACAGGATTGGCGAAGCATTCGATGAATCCGAATATCCGCAAAAGAGAATCGGCTTTTGTGAAACTCAAAATGCTGTTAAAAAATTGAACATGCTTATCTGTGAAGAATTTATCAGGGAAGGTTTGCCTGTTGTTGCAATACCAGCTTCAAGTTTCATGACGGCTGCAAATAAAAGGATAACTCATGGAAATCTTGATTCATTTAAAAGATACTTGGAAAAGGGTTTCATTCCAGTAATCTATGGTGATGTAGTATTGGATGATGAGTTGGAAATTTGCGTGATTTCAGGAGACCAGCTTATACAATATCTTGCAATGAATTTAAACCCTGATAGAGTAATCCTTGCAACAGATGTTGATGGTGTGTATAACAAAAACCCAAAAACACATGATGATGCTATATTTTTCGAAAGATTTTCCTCTCTTGAGGATTTGGACACTTTAGAGGGAACTACAAATGTAGACGTCACCGGTGGAATGGTTGGGAAAATTAAAGAATTATTATATTTAGCAGATTTAGGAATTGAATCTAAAATAATAAATGCTGAAGTTGAAGATAATATTTATAAGGTATTGGAAAACGAAGACGTAAAGGGAACTGTAATTTCAAGGGGAAATTAACATATGATTTCAGATAGAAAATTGGAGCATTTATTAATTTGTGAAAATTATGATGTGGAATTTAAGGATAAGACTACTGGATTTGAAGACATTGAACTAATCCATAATGTTTTGCCGGAAATCGACAAGAACGATATTGATTTATCCACTTCCGTTTTTGGTAAAAAATTAGAATCACCCTTATTTATATCAGCTATTACTGGAGGCCATCCGGCTGCAAAGGAAATCAATAAGCAGTTAGCTATTGCTGCTGAAAATAACAATATCGCTTTGGGAGTTGGATCTCAGAGGGCAGCTTGTGAGCACCCTGAACTTGAAGACACTTATACTGTTGTCCGTGAAAATGCTCCTGACTGTTTACTTATTGGGAATATTGGAGCGCCACAATTGAATTTGGCTAAAAAGGCAGTCGAAATATTGGATGCAGATATTTTGGCCATTCATTTAAACCCTCTTCAAGAATCAATACAGCCTGAAGGCGATTTGGATGCAAGAGGATATCTTGATTTAATAGGAAAAATCACAGACAGCGTAGACATTCCAATCATGGCGAAGGAAACAGGCTGCGGAATATCTGCCGAATCAGCAAAATTATTGGTTGATGCAGGCGTAGATTATATTGATATTCAAGGCGCAGGGGGAACTAGCTGGGCTGCTGTAGAGACATACAGGGCTGAAGACAGATATTTAGGTGAAACTTTCTGGGATTGGGGAATTCCAACCGCAATCAGTACTGTTGAGGTAGTTAATGCTGTTGATGTTCCAGTTATTTCATCCGGTGGAATTCGCAGCGGTCTTGAAGCTGCAAAGGCAATAGCTCTTGGAGCGGACGCTGTTGGTATGGCATTGCCGTTTTTAAAAAATTCTGCTTCTCAAGATCAACTTAACACATTCATTGAAAGATTCAACAATTCGTTGAGAATTGCAATGTTTTTAGTTGGCGCTAGCAACATTGAAGAATTAAAACAATCTAATTTGGTTATTCGTGGAAAAACAAGAGAATGGCTCAATGAAAGAGGTATTAACACAAAAAATTATTCAAGGAGATGAAACATGAGCGTTGAAGTAATCGCTATTGGTGGATACCAGGAAGTCGGGAAAAACATGACTGCCGTCAAGATTGATGAGGACGTTATCATTTTTGATATGGGTATCCATTTGGACAGAATAAGTATGCACGAAGATACTGACATCGATCGTATGCATAGTTTGGATTTAATTGAAAGAGGCGTTATTCCGGACGACACATTGATGAAGGATGTGGACGGAAAGGTTAAGGCAATCGTCTTTTCACACGGTCACTTGGACCACATTGGGGCAGTTGCAAAATTGGCACACAGATATGATGCGCCATTAATTGGTACACCTTATACTGCCGCTTTGATTGAAAAACAGATTAAAGGCGAACGCAAGTTCAAAGTAACAAATGAAATAAAGCCTTTAAATCCGGGAAATAAATTAAAACTTTCAAAAGACATTACATTGGAATTTGTTCAATCAACACACAGTATTCCTCAAGCAGTATTTCCGGTTTTACACACTCCGGAAGGAATTATTGTTTATGCTTTGGACTTTAAATTTGATGATCATCAAAAAGTATCTCCGCCTCCTGATTACAAAAGACTAAAAGAATTGGGTAGGGAAGGAGTGCTTGCTACAATTGTAGAGACAACTAATGCAATTAATTATAATGAAGTTAAAACTCATTCCGAGCGCATTGCTCGTAATATTTTAGAGGATGTAATGAAAGGACCATTACAAGAGAAGAACGGTATGATAGTTACAACATTTTCATCTCACATTGAACGTGTTCAGGCTATTGCCGACATCGCCAAAAAAAGCCATAGGGAAATATTTTTCCTTGGTAGGTCAATGGAGAGGTTCTGCGGTATTGCACAAAAGTTGGGAATTTTAAAATTGCCTAAAAATGCCAGCATCTACGGTTCTCCAAAAGCCGTAAACAAGGCATTGATGAAAGCTGATGAAGATAGGTCAAACTATTTGCTTGTAACTACAGGACACCAAGGAGAACCAGATGCTCTTCTTCCTAGAATAGCTAATGGCAGAACTCCATTCAATATTAAAAAAGGAGATAACATTATTATTTCAGCACCTATTATTCCAAATCCAACAAATGCCGCTAACAGGCACATTATGGAAAGGAGATTAAAATTGAAGGGTGCAAGAATTTATCCTAATGCTCACGTTTCCGGACACGCTGGAAGAGAAGACCACAGGGAATTTTTGCGTATGATAAAACCACAGCATATTATACCGGCACACGGAGACTTATCAATGCTTGCAGCTTATGCTGAACTTGCTGAAGAAGAAGGATACAGAATCGGATATGACATTCATATCCTGAGAAATGCTCAAGCACAAGTTTTTAAAAGTTAAAAAGAGGGATTTAAATGAGTGATGTAAAAGAAGTACTCGGAAATTATTCAGGCGACATTACAAAAACTATAGAGGAAGAATTGTCTAAAATTACTCCCGATAATCTTGCAGAAGCATCTGTATATTTAACCAGAGCCGGCGGAAAAATGCTCAGGCCTGCTTTAACATTGATTACTGCAGAGGCTGTTGGCGGTGAACGCACAAACGCTTTGAAATCAGGTGCGGCTATTGAACTTATCCATACATTTTCACTGATTCATGATGATATAATGGACCAGGATGACATGAGAAGGGGAATGCCTTCCGTTCATAAGGTTTGGGGCGATGATGTAGCTATTCTTGCAGGTGACACATTATTCTCAAAAGCTTTTGAAATCATTATCGGCAGTGAAGGAACCAGTTCCGAACAGAATAACAAGGCTTTAGCTACCGTTGCAGATGCTTGCGTAAAAATCTGTGAAGGTCAGGCTTTGGACATGGGCTTTGAAGAAAGATTCGATGTAACCGAAGATGAATACATGGAAATGATTTTCAAAAAGACCGGTGCATTGATTGCAGCCGCTACAAAAGCGGGAGCCATTATGGGCGGTGCCTCTGATGAAGTCATTGATGCAATGTATGAGTATGGCCGTTTGATTGGTCTTGCTTTCCAGATTCAGGATGATTACCTTGATCTTGCATCTGATGAGGAAACTTTAGGTAAACCAATCGGTTCAGACATCGGCAAAGGCAAGATGACAATCATTGCAATCAAAGGTTTGGAAAGCGTCGATGATGACAGATTGCTTGAAATCTTAAAAGCTGAAAATAATTCTCAAGATGAGATAGATGAAGCGATTGAAATTTTAACAAATTGTGGTGCTATTGAATATGCTCGCAATTTGGCATTAGAATCTGTTGACAAAGCAAAAGAAGTACTCGAAATATTGGATGACTCTTCATCTAAACAAGTACTTAAAGATATTGCAGATTTCGTACTTGAGAGAAGCGCATAATTTCTCTCTTTTTTTTAACTTTTTTTGGTAAACTTTGTAAATATTTTTTGTAAAAAATATGTTGCATTCTTTTTTTTTTTTAAATGTATTACTTTTCCATTGGACATTCGTATTTATAATAATTAATCATGATATTTAAATTTTTTCCGTTTTTGAATAATAATGCTTAATACTATAATAGAACTGGTTATGTAGCTGGAGTTTCAGATGATGTAAAACCCCCATTATACAGTCTAGAAAAAACTGAATTATGAGGTGATTTGATGTCTGATGATTTAAAAATTGTAGGTTTATTATGTAACTGGTGTTGTTATGGTGGAGCAGATACTGCTGGAACCGCACGTATGCAATACCCGCCAAATGTCAGAATCATTCGTGTAATGTGTTCAGGAAGAATTAGTCCTTCAATGATTTTCAAAGCATTTCAGGAAGGTGCCGACGGAGTATTTGTAGGGGGCTGCCATATTGGGGACTGCCACTATGATGCAGGAAACTACAAATGGTCAAGAAGATCAAAAATCGTTGAAGACATTCTTGAAGAGTTCGGCATAGAAAAAGAAAGGTTCAGACATGAATGGATTTCAGCTTCCGAAGGTGAAAAATTCAAAACCACAATGGAGGAATTCCATAAGACTTTGAAAACCTTAGGACCATTGGAATTAGAATAATTAAATGACTGCTTTGGCGGGTAGCGGTTTTATATGGCTATTCGCCTCTTAATTGTCTTTCTAACATTGGTATATCCTTTTACTAATGTTAGAAAGATAGTCGAATAGTTGATATTTGATTATTTTTCGGATTAATTTATTCTATAGGAATCATCATTGGCGAGTAATAGATGCAGGCTATTACTTTTTCTCCAACGATATAGAATAATTAATTAAAAAAAGAGATTTATGTAAAAGATTTATGTAGGTTTCTTTGACTGTCTACAATAGCTATCGAAGTTAATTCTACTTTGATAGCTATCTATTTTTAATTGAAAATTTTTGCATGTAAAGCAATAATTTTATTAACTACATAAACACAATATAATATCATGAAAGGTATTATCGGAACAATTTGCGGAGACATTATCGGATCAACCAGAGAGTTCAATTCAATTAAAACAAAGGATTTTGAATTGTTCACAAACAGGTCTATATTTACAGATGATACTGTAATGACATTGGCTATTGCCAATTGGTTGATTAAAGATAAAACCTCGCAAAGCGTGTTAATTAAAGAATTGCAGTATTTCGGCAGTAAATATCCAAATGCAGGTTATGGCAGAATGTTCAGCCAATGGGTAAGGCAAGAAAACCCAAAGCCTTACGGCAGTTGGGCGAACGGTTCCGCAATGAGAGTTTCACCATGCGCATGGGTTGCAGATTCACTTGAAGAAGCTCAGGATTTAGCTTACAAGTCTGCAGAAGTTACCCATAATCATCCTGAAGGAATAAAAGGTGCTCTTGCTACAGTCGATGCAATATATCTTGCAAGGATTGGAGCCAGCAAAGACGAAATCAAAGATCATGTTGAAACCAGATATGGATATGATTTGGACAGGACAGTTGATGAAATAAGACCTTATTATTCATTTGACGTTTCATGTGCAGGAAGTGTTCCCGAATCGATTATATGCTTTTTGAAAGCCGACGATTATGAAGACACCATCAGAAACACAGTCTCCCTAGGAGGGGATGCGGATACTCAGGCTGCCATTGCAGGAGGCATTGCATCTGCATTCTGGGATGTTCCTGAAGATATTGTGGATAACAGTGTCAATCGCTTAGATGATTTGCTGTTGGGTGTTTTAGTCGAGTTTGAAGATAAGTTCATGTAGATTTTTTCTTCAGTTTCTTCAACTGATTCATGAAACGGTCATCGTAGTTTTTAGCGATATCCTCATACTTGTTCCAGATTCCGATTGCGGTTTCTGGAATCACATTTCTTTTATCCTCTGAAAACTTGGTGTATGTATGCATCATCTCCTTTGAATCGGAAATCAAAACCTTAACGAATGGGATGTCTGCCTTTTGAATGTTGATGTCTGCATCTTCAAACAATTTGATGATATTGACTTCCTCATCGTTGATGTAGCATGTTGGGGAAGCTAATATGTTCACTTTTAAATTTCTTCTTTTTTTAAATGCCTTAACAAGGGCCTTACCTTCCCCTTCAAATAAGAATCCTATTCTCATATTGACTGAGCTTTTGGCTCTGCTGATGATTTCGATTTCCTGTGCAATGATTTTTTCAACGCCATATACTCTCCATATTGGTGCCTGAACCTGGCTCATTCCGTTTTCATAGACGTATGTTAATCTGGTTATCGTATCATCGATTTCACTGTCAACACGCTCTTTTTCATGACCCAATACTTCAACTGGAGATTTTACGGTGTATTTAAGTGGTCTTCCATCTTCAACGTCAATGAAGTTCTTCTTGATTAATCCGTTCATCACATCGTATATTTTGCTTCGAGGAATGCCTGACTTTTCAGATATTTCAGTCGCAGTCGATGATATCAGTGAAGTCAATGTCACATATGCCTGTGCTTCATACATTGTCAGTCCAAGTCCTTTAAGTACAGTTATATTTTCGTCCATGTTGTTGTATCTGTTGGATTGAATATAATAAGTTTACTACTTTTAACCCCTGAATAGTGACAGAATATTTATATACTAATTGCTTGTAACATATAATTAACAAGAATTATGAGGTAATTAAAATGGCAGACGGATTAGATATGTTTTGTTATCAATGTTCCCAAACCGCTAAAGGTACAGGATGTACTGTAAGTGGAGTTTGCGGTAAAAAACCAACAGTAGCAAGATTACAGGATAACTTGATCTTCACTATGAAAGGAATCAGTGCATACAACTACAATGCAAATGTTTTAGGCAAATCCAACCCTGAAATAGATGCATTTTTAACCAAAGGTCTATACACCACATTAACCAATGTCAACTTCGACGTTAATGATTTGGTTGCACTTGCTTTGGAAGCGGGTAAAGTAAGCGTAGACGTAATGAGATTGCTCAAAGACGCACACATTGAAGCTTACGGAGAACCACAACCTGTGGAAGTAAAAGTTGGTGCACAGGAAGGACCAGCTATCATCGTAACCGGTCACGACTTAAAAGCTTTAGAAGAATTGTTAAAACAAGTTGAAGGAACAGACATCAAAGTCTACACCCACTCTGAAATGTTGCCGGCCCACGGATACCCTGGACTTAACAAATACGAAAACTTGGCAGGTCAGTTAGGCGGAGCATGGCATGACCAAAGAACAGTATTCAAAAAATACAATGCTGCAATTGTCGGAACAAGCAACTGCGTATTGCCAGCACTTGACGCATACAAAGAAAGAATGTTCACGATGGATGTAGCAAAACTTGAAGGCGTAAAAACCGTAGATGACTACGACTTCTCAGAAGTTATCGAATGCGCAAAATCCCTCGGATCTTTAGAGCCTGAAGAATTGACCACAATCACTACCGGATGGAGTGCAGGAGCTATTGTAGAACATGCTGATGCAATCAAAAAATTGGTTGAAGAAGGTAAAATCAGAAGATTCTTTGTTGTCGGCGGATGTGACAAAGCAGCAAAACACAATGACTACTACAGAGAATTCGTACAAAACTTGCCTCAGGATACAGTTATCTTAACCCTAGCATGCGGAAAATACAAATTCAACGACTTGGACTTAGGAGACATTGAAGGAATTCCAAGACTATTGGATGTAGGTCAATGCAACGACACAATTGTAGCTGTTGACGTTGCTCTTGCATTATGCGAATTGTTTGACATGGAATTAAACGAATTGCCATTAACAATTGTATTGTCCTGGATGGAACAAAAAGCTGCTGCAGTGCTTTGGGCTTTACTGTACTTAGGTAAAACCGACATGTGGCTTGGACCTGTACTTCCTGCATGGTGTAATGATGACATTATCAATGTCCTTGTTGAAAACTACAATTTAACCCCAACCACAGGAGATGCAATAGCTGATATTAAAACAATCATGGGGGAATAGGCAATGAATGAGGATATTAAAGCTAAGGCTTTAGATATCCAATTCCTATTGGATTATCAAAAGGACAGCGTTGTCAGCCGTGAAGTAATCAAAAAAGAGTTGGGCACAGTAACATTCTTCGCCTTTGATCAAGGCCAAGGATTGTCTGAACATTCCGCTCCGTTTGATGCGATGGTTCAGGTTATTGACGGTGAAGCCGAAATTACAATTTCAGGTAAAAAGAACACTGTCAATGCAGGACAAATAATCATCATGCCTGCAAATGAACCGCACGCACTTCAAGCTGAAAATTCTCCGTTCAAAATGATTTTAACCATGATAAAAAGTGATTAATTTCATTTTATACTATTTTTTTTTTAAATTATTCTTTAATATTGAGCTTTGATTCACTGAATAATGTTGCTTTTCCGGATATGATTACTTTATCCTTGCTTAAGCTACAATATAAAGTACCGCCTCTTGCAGAGGCCTGGTATGCAATAATATCCGTTTTATTTAAAATTTTTGTCCAGTAAGGAACAATATGGCAATGTCCTGAACCGCATACTGGATCTTCAGCAATATTTAATTTTGGCGCAAAAGACCTTGAAACGCAGTCTGTTTTTTCACCCTTCGCACTAATATGCAACAGCAATCCGTCTAGCTTTTCGATTTTTTCCAAATTTGGCTTAAAATTAATAACATCGTTCACATCATCAAAAATGCACAATAAATCTCTTGCCAAATAAATCTCTTTAGGCTTAATTCCTATTGCAGCGATAATTTCTTCAGTAATTTCAATCTTTTTCAAATCATATGATGGAAATTCCATTTCGTACAAATCGTTTTTTTCCTTAACAGTTAGATTGGTATTATCCATTGTTTTAAAATGAACTTCCACGCTTTCCTTTTCATAATAATTAAGAATTACAAATGCAGTTGCAAGTGTGGCATGACCGCAAAGGTCAACTTCTCCTCCGGGGGTAAACCATCTTATTGTATAGATATTTCCTTGCTTAACTGCAAATGATGTTTCAGATAAATTATTTTCAATAGCGATATTCTGCATTAGTTCCTCTGAAATCCAATCATCCATTATGCAAACTGCAGCCGGATTTCCCTTAAAGACTTCATCAGTGAATGCGTCAACAACAAATTGTTTCATTCTTTCTTCCACCACACCATTATCCAGTCGGCCTTATCTTTGACATTGTAGTATTTTTTTGTTTCCTCATCAAAGGTAAGTATCCTTTCCAGATATTCTCTGAGAAGTTCCTTTTCTTCATCATTATATAAATCAAGTCTGAACTTGCCGTTGTCCATGGCTTCGTCAATGCTGTCATATTCGCGATAGTTGTTGAGGTCAAATCGTTGGATATTCGGATAGATTCCCAAATTGAATAGGATGTTAAAGAAATAGTTGTAATCTGGGAAATCTTCAGTCTTGATTCCAAGCTCTTTGTCGAAATCCTTTTCTATCTTTTTGTTTTCAGGTCCGAAGATGGTTATGAAGACATATTTGTTGGCTATCTTATTCAGTTCCAGCAGGACTTCATCGAGAGGTATTATTGCATTTAGGGACCTTGAGCAGACAACGACATCAACATCTCCGATTTCTTCATATTTTATTTCTTCAATAGGCTTTAAAATGCATTCTATATTATTTGCATTATTTTCAACAGCCCTTTTTTCAAGATATTCCAGCATTTTAGGGGATGAATCAATTCCAATTACTTTCCCAACCTTTTTAGAAAGGGGTATTGTAATTGACCCTTCACCACATCCGACGTCTAAAACGCTATCATTTTCATCAAGAATCAGCATGTCAAACAATGCATTGTTATAGTCATCCTTTTTTGTTCTTTTATAAAATCCGGGAGCGGCCTTATCCCAGTCCTTGTTTACTTTTCCTTCCAGTCTTTCGGCCCAGAAAGATAACCAATCGACGTCATTCGGATTTTCGATGCACTGTTTCATTCTCACACCTTGGTTTTACCGGTCAGGACATTCTGGTAGTCTTCATAGTTTTCCTTTAGGAGTTCGGGGATATCCAATTCATACGGGCATTTGTCTACACATTCATAACATTCCACGCAATCCAGAGTATGTCTCATCATATCCTGAGTCTTTTCATCCATATTCGGTTCAGTCGGAAAACGCCTAATCCAGAGTGACATTCTGGCACATAGGCTGATGTTTATCTCTTCAGGGCATGGCATGCAGTATCCGCAGCCTCTGCAGAAGTTGACTCCAAGCTCTTTTTTGTCTTTTTCAATAGCCGCCCTTAAATCATCATCCAAAACGGTGCTTTCGTCATAGGAGATGAATTCGTTGAGCTCTGAAAGCTTTTGGATTCCCCAGATAGGCAGGACATTGTCAAACTGGTTAATGTAAGCGAAACTTGCTTTGGAGTTTTTAATCAATCCTCCGCCCATCGCTTTCATTGCAATGAAGCCTACATCCAATTGTCTGCATTTTTCAACCAGCTGCAGTTCCTCTTCACCACTCAAATAGGAGAATGGATATTGCAGTGTTTCATACAGTCCGCTGTCAAGCGCTTCATGAGCATGTGTAATCTTATGGGTTGTAATTCCGATGTGTCTGACCAAACCCTCTTCCTTTGCTTCAAGCATTGCTTTATATAAGTCATCATCCTCTTTAGGGCAAAAGGAGATGTTATGGAACTGATGTAAGTCAAGATAGTCGGTTTTCATGCTTTTAAGTGATGTTTCCAAATCACTCCAGAATTCTTCCACGGTTTCGGATCCGCTTTTTGTTGCAAGAAATATGTCTTCTCGAACATCGCTCAATGCACGGCCAATCTTTTCTTCGCTGTCAGTATAGAAATGTGCAGTGTCATAGAAATTTATCCCGTTTTCATAAGCGGTCTGAAGGATTTCGATTGAGTCTTCCATGTTTCGTCTCTGTATCGGAAGTGCCCCGAATCCATTTTTGTTCACTTCCAGATTTGTTTTTCCAAGCCTCATTTTTATCAATACCTCAATTATTCTTAATCTTTATATATCTTCAATTAGATAAATAATATTACTTATTTTTATGAATTAACTTTTTATTGTGATGATTAAATGAATGATTTAGAAGAAATTATTTACAAGCATGCTTTGTTGAATGCAGCCAAGCATAAGGGAAGTGCAAATCCTGGAGCTGTAATGGGTTCCATAATGTCAAACGAACCGGAACTCAGAAGCAAAGCAAAAGAAATTGGTCCGATGTCAGGTAAAATCGTAGCGAAAGTAAATGCCTTATCTCCGGAAGAACAGGCAGCCGAAATGGAAAAGTTAGGCGTTGAAGTTCAAGACAAAAAGCCTAAGGCTAAAGAGGTCGGCCTGCAGGAGCTTCCTGGAACTCATGAAAACATAGTTTTGAGATTCGCTCCAAATCCAAGCGGACCTTTGCATATTGGACACTCAAGAGCAGCTGTTCCAAATGCGGAATATGTTAAAAGACACAACGGTAAATTAATTTTAAGAATTGAGGATACAGACCCGAAAAGGGTCTATGAACCTGCTTATGAAATGATTCCTGAAGATTTGGAATGGTTGGGAATTAAAGCCGACGAGGTAATTTTCCAGTCTGACCGATTTGAAACCTATTATGATTATGCTCGCCAACTAATCGAAAAGGGCGCAGCCTACATGTGTACCTGTGACGGTGCAACTTTTAAAGAACTTAAAGATAACTGCAAAGCTTGTCCTTGCCGTGACAATAGCGTTGAAGAAAACCTTGATTTATGGGAAAAATTCGACACTATGGAAGCCGGAGAAGCTGTTTTAAGAGTAAAGACCGACATCAATCATAAAAATCCAGCTATTCGTGACTGGGTTGCAATGAGATTGGTCGATGAAGAGCATCCTCGCTTAGGCACCAAATACAGAATCTATCCTATGATGAACTTTTCAGTTGCTGTGGATGACCATTTGATGGGATTGACTCATGTGCTAAGAGGCAAGGACCACTTGGCGAACACTGAAAAGCAGAAATACTTATATGATGCCATGGAATGGGATGTTCCTGAATATATCCACTACGGCAGGCTTAAGATGGAAGACATTGCCCTTTCAACCTCAAAGGCAATGGCTGGAATCGAGGACGGAACATATTCCGGATGGGATGACCCTAGACTCGGAACCTTGAGAGCTATTGCAAGACGTGGAATCGATCCAAGAACAATCTATAACCTAATTACTGAAATCGGTGTCAAGATGGCCGATTCAGCTATCAGCTGGAAAAAGATTTACGGGCTTAACCGCAATTTCCTGGAACCTGTCGCCAACAGGTATTTCTTCTGTGAAGACCCTCAGCTTATTGAAGTTGAAGGATACACTGACGGTAAAGTTGACATTGAAAGACCTCTTCATGCAGACCATTTGGACAGGGGAAACAGAGTCCTTCCGTTTGATGGAAAAGCATACCTTGCAGCATCCGACATTAACGACGGATTATTCAGATTAATGGATGCGGTCAATGTTGAGATTTCAGGCGATAAGATTACATACCACTCAACATCATTTGAAGATGCAAGAGCCGCTAAAGCAAGAATCATCCAATGGGTGCCGGCTGAAGACAATGTTGATGTGGAAATCGTAATGGATGACGCTTCCATAAAGACAGGTCTCGGTGAAGGTGCGCTCAGCGACTTGAATGTTGGGGATGTAGTTCAGTTTGAAAGGGTTGGATTTGCCCGTCTGGATGAAATTAAGGATGATAAATTGGTATTCTACTTTGCACATAAATAGGTGATTAGATGACAATGTTTACTAATGGCTATTCATCTCTTCAAATCCCTGAAGATTTTGAGCCTATTGCAACTAAAGAGGAATTCAATGACTTGTACCTGGTAAATACCAAAATACCGATGTCCATCAAGTTTTCAACCACCCCTACATTGGGTGGGCTTCCCGAAATAATGGATGGGATTGAACAGAATCTGAAGAGTAATGATAAAATAAACGTGGTGAATTCCGATTTCATCACAATTAACGATCAGATTTATTACATGATTGTTTCCTCTTTCAGTGACGGGGAAAATCAGATAAGACGTAATGAGTTTCTCTATGTTGAGGATAACAATCTGTATATCTTCGAATTTACCTATCCTTATGCAGACAGGGAATTGGATGACTTTTACTTAAACATCATTCGTTCTCTAAAAATAAGCGTTCCTAAATACGTTGTGGAAGATGGCAGCTATAGGTTAAATGAACAATAATTATTTTTTTTAAAAAAAGAGTTGGAAAAAAAGTATCAATATACTTTTTTCACATCTTCTGGTTTAATTGTAATGTCTTTACGTCTGTACCTGACGTAGATATCATCACCTTTAATGGCATAAACTTGGCTTGAATAGGTTTCACCCATATGATTAAAGATAATTTCATCTCCTTTTTTAACCACAAACTCGGCATTGCCGATATTGACTTTGATATTTTCTCTGACTGGTTTGTCTTTAATGGCGCCGATTTTTGGCTGTGCAAGTTCAGGTTCAGGTGATTTTTTAGCCATGTTGAATACTCTGCGGGTATTTTCCTGTCTTAATCTTTGTTCCTCACTGTCATGAAGTGTTTCATAATCTTCGTGGGTTTCATTGATGATAGGCGCAAACTCATCATATTCATTCACGTTTCTTATGTATGTTTCATCGTCTCTTGCAGGAATCTCTTCGGTTTCAGGGACAAGCTTTTCTTTGACTTCCTGGAATATTTTGGATCCTGTGATTTTGCTTGTGAATTTATCAAGGTCTTTTCTGTAATCCAAATCCATGTCGTCTTTTTTGTCTCCAAAGACTTCATCATTGTCAAGTGGAGCTCCGAACTTATAATCCCTGTTTTCACCCACTTTGCTTGGAGTTTTAAGGGTAGGTTCCTTGATTTCTTCATTTGGAATGTCTGGAGTATCGTCATCTGCAGGCACATCAACCAAAACGTCAGTAATGCTTGATTCTTCTGATATGCTTTCAACTTCCTCTTCACTTTCCTGTGAAGCGGAGGTGATTGCTTCTTCAATTTCTTTTTGTGATGCTGTAACAGGTTCGGTTTCGAGAGTTGTCTGTTTTTCAGTTGATTCCTCTTCGCTTTCTGCATCTGCGTCTTTGATTAAATCTCCGATTGTTTCATTTTCAGAAATGACTTCTTCAATAAGAGGTTCTTCAACAGATTTTTCCTGTCTTCTTCTGATGCTTTCCTTGAGTTCGTTTAATTCTTCATCCTCTTCATCATTTCTTGATTCTTTTTCTCTTTCACTGTCTTTTCTTTTAGATTCTTTAATCAATTCATCGATTGTAAATAAATCTTTTAATTCGGTTTTATCTTCGTTATTTTGAGTCATAATATCCATCTGGCTTTGTTTGATTGGTTCTTGGAATTTTTTAACATCATTTCCATAATTAACAAGTACTTGATTTTCAGATTTGTATGAATAAGTTATTTTATTGTCATCTTCAACTTCAGGAACAATGTATACATCATATTCAGGTGATGTGTGAGGTCTGTTCCCGTATAATGATTTGGTATTTGTTTGTTGGGTTGATTTGGAGGATAAACTATTGTTATTGGTGCTGGAGATGATTTTTTCTTTTCCTTGAGATAGTAGGCTAGAAAGACTATTGGTGTCTGGAAGTATTGATCCGTCCTCGGTTTCGAGCTCTTCGCCTTTGTAGTGTAGTTTTACAAGTATGATTGCAATTATACCAATTATTGCAATGGTAATCCAAATTAAAATAGTTATTCCATTCATTTATTATCCCAACCCTTAGTTTAATAGTATATATTATATATGTAATATTCCTTAATTTAAATATTTTGTAAAATATTTTTATTTCATTCAAATCTGTTTAATTTTTAAAATTATGGATATGATAAAAATAATCATTGTTTTACAGTTTTATTGGAAGTATTTTTTTTAATAATTTTTCTTTCAAAATGGCCGTTTAGATTAAGTAAGTATTATTTATTCAAATCACCTTTTTTAGATGAAATTTCTAAAAACATTGCTTTTATATATTCTTAAAATAAAATATAAATTAGATTAATAATTGTTATATGAGGATTAATCATGGTTGTTAAAATTAATGAAAACTATCTTAAATTGAAAAGCAGTTACCTTTTTGTTGAAGTAGCTAGAAGAGAAGAGGAATTTATAAAAAATAATCCTGAAGCTGATGTAATCAAAATGGGTATTGGTGATGTAACCAAACCATTAGTCCCTGCTGTAGTTAAAGCATTTAATGATGCAGTTGGTGAAATGGGAAATGCAGAAACCTTTATGGGTTACGGTCCAGAACAAGGATACGACTTTTTAGCAGAAGCTATCATTAAAAATGATTTTGAAAAATACGGCATATCCCTTGATACCTCAGAAGTATTCATAAGTGACGGAGCAAAATGTGATACAGGTAACATTCAAGAGATTTTCGGTATCGACAACAGGATTGCAGTAACCGATCCGGTTTACACAGTTTATGTTGATACCAATGTAATGGCCGGAAGAACCGGTGAAATGGAAGATGGAATGTATGAAGGATTGACTTACCTCAAATGCAATGCGGAAAACGGTTTTGTTCCTGAATTGCCTGATGAACCTGTTGATATTATCTACTTATGTTACCCAAACAATCCGACAGGTACCACTTTAACTAAAGACCAACTGAAAGTATATGTCGATTATGCAAAAGAAAACAAGGCAATAATCTTATTCGATGCGGCTTATGAAGCATTCATCAGGGAAGATAATGTTCCTCACAGCATCTATGAAATCGAAGGTGCAAAGGAAGTTGCAATCGAATTCAGAAGCTTTTCAAAAACTGCCGGATTTACCGGAACTCGCTGCGCATACACTGTTGTTCCTAAAGAATTAGTCGGTTATGACAGCGAAGGAAATGAAGTGCAAATCAACCCATTATGGAACAGAAGACAAACAACAAAATTCAACGGAGTATCCTACCCTGTACAAAAGGCTGCTGAAGCGACTTACTCAGAAGACGGCAAAAAGCAAATTGAAGAGGTCGTCGACTACTACATGGCAAATGCAAAGGTCATCCGTGAAAGCTTAACCGATTTGGGATTGGAAGTTTACGGTGGAGTAAGCTCACCTTACATTTGGGTTAAAGCTCCAAATGACATGGATTCATGGGCTTTCTTTGACTTGTTATTAAACGAAGCTAATGTAATTGGAACTCCAGGTTCAGGATTCGGTCCAAGCGGTGAAGGTTATTTAAGACTCACAGCATTCAATACATTGGAAAATACCAAAGAAGCAATGGACAGGATTTCCAAACTAGAATTTTAGGTGTTGAAATTGAAAGTAGTAGAAAAACCAATAACTATTGAACATGATGATTCATTCAAAGTAATCCTATCAAAATACGGTGCATTGGCGCTCGATAAGCAAGATAACTTGTCCCGCTTAATCGGAGAGAATGTCGGCGATTTGGACATGGAAAAGGGCACAATCACTTTCGGAGATATCAAGATGCCTGTGCAAATCCTAGGATTTTATTCACAGGACCTGAATCAATGGTCTTGGGCTTGGGACAGCGAAGAAATTTTCGGTGAAAATCTAATCAAGGCATCCAAACAAATCAAGGCCGTTGGTGATGAATTTGACATAATAGAGTTTGCATCACCTATCCTTCAGACTGATTTCGATGCATGCCACTCTTTGGCAATGGTTGCAACAGCATTTTTGAATTATGATGCTTACTATGTCGTTTCCGAAGATGGAATTGATATTTTTGTAGCTGTTGAATCCGAAGACATTGAGGAAGTGAATACAGTTAAGAAGTTCAGGGACATCTTCTATAACTTCCAAAAGAATTACAGAGTTCACCCAAAAATAGCTTTTGAAGCATATACCAAACTTAAAGGATACGGTTTCAAGCCACATGATGACTTTTATGTTGCAAAAATAGGAGAAAGCCGTATCATATGCGGATTCACTGAAAGGGGTAACGTTACCCGTCTTTTAATGTATGAAGAAGATGACTAGTGATAATATGGATCAGGATTTAGTTGACGAATTGGAATATATGAAAGATTTGCTGACTAAATCAGGATTCTTTTCAGTTGATGACACTCTGGAGATTTTGGAAGATCAATTCATTGATGAAGAGATTGACTTTTCCGAAATTGAAATTTCATCAAATGACTTTTCAAATGAGAACTTCTCTAAATTGGAAAATGCCTTTGCCGGGTTGGCTGGCGAAAATATTGTCGCCATTCACAATTGCGGCTATGATATTGAAGAGGGTGTAGCCGACGCATTTGAACTGTTTGTTCACCTAAACAATAACAAATTCAAGGCGGAAGGCTTTTGCTTTTACACCTTTGAGGATGTGGAGGAAGCCATTGAAGAGGCAAAATTAAAAATCACATTCGGTGATTTTGAAAATGATGAGGATAAGGCATTGGAAATTGGCAAAACAGTTTCCAAATATTTAAATGATGAAAACTTTGAAATCGTCTGGGATGAGACAATTAACAACCAAATAGAAATTAATCCATTCAAATGGGATAAATCATACAACGATGAAAAGGAATATGAAATAGAAGGAGCATATGAAGTTTTTATTAAAAATCAGGTGTTATGATGAATACAAGGTCTTTAAAATTAATTCGTGAGGTACTTATTAATTCAGGCAAATGGACTTCTCTTGAAATATCTCAAGATTCAATTTACTTGCAGTTCAGAGATGTTGAACTGGGAACTCCAAGGGCAGATGAAAGTTTTTCATTGGCGGTCCGCTTTGCTGAGGATTCTTTTTTCACTGCTTTTTACAGCAATATCTGGGATATTGACTTTATGTCAAAATATGATTTTAAAAACCATCTGTTAAGTGAAGAATTCAAATTCAACATCAAGGAAGTCAAATTCATTGATTTTGAGTATTTAAACACTTTCTTTTATAATTTCAAAAAGGAAAAATCCGTTTCTGTCGTTGAAGATTTTGATATCCACAACATTCGCAGCGATTTTTTCATGATTATTGAAACTGATGAGATAGGCATTGTTGTCGGCGGAAACCAAATGGACTTTTTCTCACCATTCGAGAGATTGGACGACGCCTCATTAAGGGAGCTGTCAAATCAGTGGATGCTTTACTTTTTGAAGTATCATCAAAAAAGAAACCTTATCAAAGACCCGATGTGTGAAAACCATCCTCTGAAACCTAAAAAGTAATTTAATTGGTGTTTTTTGAACATTCAATTAAAATTCTTATTTTTATTTTTAATTTTTTCTATCATTGTATATTTAGGAAAAGTTTTTTAATTATTAATGATTAAAATATAAGTGGTATAAAAATTCAATGAATTTTCTAATATTAATTTTTAAGGAGTTATTAAATGACTTGTAGTATTTTAGTTGGTGGAGCCTGGGGCGACGAAGGTAAGGGAAAATGTATCACCTACCTTTGTGACAAAGATAAACCAGATATAATTGCCCGTGCGGGAGTCGGACCAAATGCAGGACATTCCGTTGAATTCAACGGTGAAAAATATGGTTTAAGACTAACCCCATCAGGTTTCGTACATACTGATGCAAAACTTATGATTGGAGCAGGAGTTTTAGTCAACCCTGACGTGCTGTATAAAGAATTTGAAGACTTGAAGAAATATAATGTAAAAGAAAGAATGTCCATTGATTCAAGATGCGCTATAATCGATGAGACCCATATAGAAAGAGATAAGGGCTCAGAACACTTATCTAAAAAAATAGGAAGTACAGGTTCAGGATGCGGACCGGCAAATTCCGACCGCGTAATGAGGTCAATCAAATTGGCCCGTGACGTTCCGGAACTTGAAGAATACCTTTCCGACGTTTCACTTGAAGTAAACGAAGCCATTGACAATGGCGATGAGGTATTCATTGAAGGATCCCAAGGCTTTGCGCTATCACTCTACTACGGATCATATCCATATGTAACCAGTAAAGACACTACAGCATCCACATTTGCAGCAGATGTCGGTGTCGGCCCAACTAAAGTCGATGAAGTCATTAACGTATTCAAATCATATATTTCCCGTGTTGGCGAAGGTCCATTCCCAACTGAAATGACACAGGAAGAAGCTGAAAGCCAAGGACTTGAGGAGTATGGTGTTGTAACTGGAAGGCGCAGAAGAATCGGTTACTTTGACATGGAACTTGCAAAGGAATCATGCAGAATAAACGGTGCAACTCAAATCGCATTGACATGCGTCGATAAGCTCTTTGACTGTGCCCGTGTACAGGACTACGGCGAATTGTCTGCTGAAACCAAAGCTTTCATAGAAGAGATTCAAACAGAAACAGGCGTACCTGTAACTATCATTTCCACAGGGCCTGATTTAAAAGACACTATAGATTTAAGAAAAGAGTTGTTATAGTGTTAAAAGCTCGCCATGAGCTTTCTTTTTTTTATTTTTTTCATTTAGTTGCTTGCCGCTTTTGTTCTATAGAAAATAATTGACAAGACCAGAACCACAACCATAATCAGGACATCCACCATTATCTCAAACGAACTGGAGTTCATGAACAGATTGACTATTCCGATAATCCACATTATCATGATTAGGATTGGAAGAACGTATTTAATGACGGTTACCCATGTTGATCCAACTTTAATGATTGATTTTTCGTTTAGAATAGGTATTAGCTTTTCAGCGCCGTAATACCATCCGAAGATTACGCATTGGATTGCAACAAGCAGGAGGATTGCGAACTGATTGATGAATGAGTCAACAACGCCTACAAGATAGCTGCTCATTCCGCAAGTGAAAAGCAATGACCCAGCACATCCTATGACTGTCAGTATTGTAACCACTTTTTTACGGCTCATGTCGAACTTTGCTGAAATTGACCCTATTGCCACTTCAAAGAATGCGAATGAGGATGTCATTCCTGCGAAAAATACTGCTATGAAGAACAGTGGTGCCAGAATATGTCCGATAGGTCCCATCAGACTGAAGATTTTTGGAAATACTACGAATATCAGTCCTGTTACTTCGCTTACAAGCTGCACTAATGGAGTTCCGGATGTTGCGGTCATGTATCCCAATATTGAAAAGACTCCGAATGCTGTGAATATTTCAAAGCTTGAGTTTGATGCGATAATGAAAAATACGTTGTCGGTCAATTTGGAATTGTCGGCCAGATAGCTTGCATATGTGATTGCAAGCGCCTCACCCATTCCAAGTGAGAAGATAATTTGTGAAAATGCGGTAAGCCAGATATTGATGTCCAGAAGGCTTGCCCAATTCGGATTAATCAGTGCGTCTATTCCGATGCCCGCTCCAGGCAGTGTCAATGCGAATATGACAATGATTGCCATGATTATGAACACCAGCGGAATAAGGATTTTTGACGCAAGCCCGATTCCCTTGTCGATGGATTTGTGTGAAATGAACCATAGGATTGCCCAGCTTATGATGACGCATATTCCAATAGGGATGAAGAAGTTTGAGAAGTCCGAATGTTTTCTGTTCCGCCGACGTTATTGACGAAATAAAGCGCAGTATCGCTTCCCCAGCCGAATGACAGGCTGCTTCTTATATAGAACAGGTCCCAGCTTATTATCACCATATAATACATGAGGACAATTGAGATTGAAAAAATCAGTATCCATGCTATGAATTCAAATTTGGGGTTGATCTTTTTTAGAATCTCTGAAAACGACCGCTTGAATGAAAAACCAATGCTGTATTCTAAAATAAGAAACGGTATTCCCATAATTGCTATTGCAACAAAATAAGGGATGAAGAATGCTCCTCCGCCGTTGGAGTATACGACATAGCTGAATCTCCAGATGTTTCCAAGACCTATTGCAACTCCAATCATTGCAAAAATAAATGCTCATTTTGAATCCCATTGTGCATATTCACTCATAATATCCTATTTTAATGTTAAAATATTTAAATAATTTCAATTAATCTGAATATTGTAAATTGCTAATTCTATACTTTAAATTTCATTAAAATATATTACACTTGCTTTCCAATATTATAATCATGTACCAGGATATGATAATCATCAGGGGAGCAAGGGTTCACAACCTGAAAAATATAGATGTTGACATTCCTCTCGGAAAGATTGTAGCCATTTCTGGAGTTTCCGGAAGCGGAAAATCCTCACTTGCTCTTGGAGTGCTTTACTCTGAGGGTTCCAGAAGATATCTGGATGCACTTTCCACTTATACAAGACGCAGGATTTCACAGTCAAAAAAGGCCCAGGTCGATTTGATTCAGTACGTTCCGGCCGCTTTGGCACTGCATCAAAGGCCGAACGTTCCCAACATCCGCTCAACTTTCGGAACCTCAACAGAACTTTTGAACTCCTTAAGGCTATTGTATTCAAGATGCGGAAACTATTTCTGCCCGAACGGGCACATGCAGGAGCCGACATTGAATGTTGCCCGTGAAATTCCAATAAAATGTCCTGTATGTGGCGAGGAATTTTATGGCCTTGGAGCTGAGGAATATGCATTCAACTCCGACGGTGCATGCCCTACATGCAGCGGAACAGGCTATATCCGTGATGTTGACTCCTCCAAACTGGTTTCGGACGAGTCCAAAACGATTGAGGAAGGTGCAGTCGATGCATGGAACCAGTTCGGGATTTCATGGATGTATCATGTTGCAGGTGAGCTTGGAGTCAGACTGGACGTTCCTTTCAGGGACCTGACCGATGAGGAAAAGGACATTGTCTATAACGGCCCTGCCGTTAAAAAATACATTAACATCCCCTCCAAGAACGGCAAGCTGTTCGAGCTGAACGCAGAGTACAGGAATGCCCACCGGGCCATTGAAGAGGCTCTGAAAAATGCGAAAACCGAAAAGGGCCTGACAAAGATTAACAAATTTTTGACAACCAAGGTCTGCAGCGACTGCGGAGGCACCAGGCTGAATGCCAAAGCTCGTGAAACCCTTTTTGGTGGAATCAATCTGGCCGAAGCCTGCAGAATGAATCTGAAAGACCTGGTCTTATGGGTTGAGCGTGTTGTAGGTGAGTTGCCTAAAGATGTTAAAGAGATGGCAGAAGAGATAATTGAAGAGTTCATGGATAATGCAAGAATATTGCTTGATTTGGGATTGGGCTACATTTCACTTGACAGGCCTTCAAACACCCTTTCAACAGGCGAGCTTCAAAGGGTTCAGATTGCAAGGACGCTGAGAAGCCGCACAACAGGAGTGCTATACGTTCTGGATGAGCCGTCCATAGGCCTTCATCCGAACAATGTGGATGGTCTGATTAATGTCGTCAGGCGCCTGGTTGAGGATGGAAATTCCATAATTCTGGTAGACCATGACACCAGAATTCTAAGCATTGCCGATTACATGATTGAATTGGGTCCTGCCGCAGGTGCCGATGGAGGAAACATCATCGCTCAAGGCACTATCGATGAGATTAAGGATAGTTCGGATTCCCAGATCGCGCCATTTTTAACAAAATCAGAAGATGTCATAATAAGAGACAAATCAGGCGACATATTTGAAAATGGAGCCATTGAAATCAAGACCTCTCAAATCCATAACGTAAAGGAAATGGATATCAGAATACCTAAAGGGAAGTTGACCGTTGTAAGCGGAGTGTCAGGCAGCGGAAAGACTACTCTTCTTTTGGAAGCGTTATATCCTGCAGTCAAAGCTCAAATAAATAATGAAGATTTGCCTTCAGATATTAAAGACATTAACTGTGAAGGAATTAGGAAAATTGACTTGATTGACAGCGTTCCGATAGGCAAGAATGTAAGAAGCACCGTTGCAACATACTCAAAGGTATTGGATGACTTGAGAAGGGAATTTGCCGGACTCAGCGATGAATATAAGATGGCTGACTTTTCATATAACACCGGAAAATTGAGGTGTCCTACCTGCAATGGAACTGGCAGCGTATCTATGGACGTGCAGTTCCTGCCTGATGTCGAAATGACATGTCCTGACTGCGACGGATTGAGATATGACCGGAAGGTTGATGAGGTCAGATATAACGGATTGTCCCTTGCAGATATCATGAGCCTGACAGTTGATGAGGCATTGGAAGATTTGTTCGGCCTTGAAAAGGTTACAGGCAAATTGCAGAAGCTGTCCGATTTGGGTCTTGGCTATCTGACTCTGGGCGAAGCCACTCCAAGCCTGTCCGGTGGTGAAGCGCAAAGGTTAAAGCTAGCTTCTGAAATAGGAAAAAGCCAGAAGAATTCCATATTCATTTTCGATGAGCCGACAATCGGTCTTCACCCGTTGGATGTGAAAGTGCTGATTGATGTTTTCAATCATTTAATCGAGAATGGGGCTACAGTTATTGTAATTGAGCACGATCTTGATTTGATTGCAAATGCAGACTATATCATTGACATTGGAATTGAAGGAAATGTGGCCGGTGAAGTATTGGCCTGCGGCAGTCTGGAGGACGTTATCAGTTCTGAAGGTAGTTTAACTGGAAAATATCTGGATGAGTTATGAATTGATGAAACCTTTTTTTTAAAAAATTCCAAGAGTTTGAAAAGGTAGTTGGGGCTTTTGAATTATAAAGTTGCTTCAAAATACTATTATTGACATTATTTAATCCTTAAATTTAAATAATATTTTCTTACCAATATATTATTAGTGAAAACAACAGGTTTCGGTGATATTATGGGAAATCAGCCCAAAAAGGACCTGAACTATTTGGATTATTCAAAAGATGCAGTTGAAGGCAATACCGTTCAGACCACATTCAAGTTCCAGGAAGTCCCAAAGTCCGAAAAGGCTTTGAAACTAATGCAAGAAGGCAAGATAAAAGATGCATTAGCACTTATCGATGATGCTTTAAAAGAAGATTCTAGCAATTTTCAAAACTGGAATGCAAAAGCACTTATTTTGGATTCCTCATCCGAGTATGAAAAGGCAATTGAATGTTTTGACAATGCCTTAAGGCTCAACGACTCAGATTTTATTAAAAAGGATAAGGCAAGCACGTTGTATAAGTTCGCCAAGGTCACGTTTTTCCCGGAAGGCGATTATGAAAAGGCAATGGGCCTGATTGATGCGGCATTGGAAAGCCTGCCCGAAGGGGAGGATGCATCCGAATACTTGTTTTTAAAGGCGGAAATTTATGAAAGTCTGGGCATGCCGATGGAAACCAGATTGTATTATCTGAAAGCCGAAGGCGAATTTGAAAAGGCAAATCAACTGTCTGATCAGATTGAATTTCTGAAAAATAGTGATGATGTATTGATAACCGTTTCCGGAACCAATTTTTACAAGGGTTTGGATCCTTTTGAAAATGGAGCAATCTTCAATTTGGTAAAGCAGCCCGATAATGAGCATGACAGTGATGCGATAGCTATTTTTTCAGGTGATGAGCAGCTGGGCTTTGTTGCAAACAGCCAGTATACTTTAATCGATGGTGTTAAAAGCGCCAGTGAAATCAAATCCATTGACGATAATCAAAAAGCGGAAGTGGTGTTCGTTTTCTTTGATAGATATGTTGTTTTAAGGTTAGTAGGAGATTAAATGTTAAATCTCCTCTAAGCTGAATGAACCCAAGTCAAGCAAGTCAAAGCTTAAGATATTAGGGGCTACAGTAACCTTTCCAACTCCTGTAATTATCTTATAGGCTTCAAAGGCTTCAAGACATCCGATCAGGTTTGGTGTAGGTCCGATGACTGGAGGAACGCCTGAAGTAACGCCTTTTAATGCTTCAATTGTCTCATCATTCAACTCTTTTCCCAATGAAGGCAGGTTGAACATTTCCTCATAGGTCTTGTCGCTGTTAGGCAGGAAGAC
Source organism: Methanobrevibacter sp. (assembly GCA_030539795.1). GTDB lineage: Archaea > Methanobacteriota > Methanobacteria > Methanobacteriales > Methanobacteriaceae > Methanocatella. Next base: position 3,402 of record JAUNXN010000008.1, on the reverse strand, counting down.
TGTAATCTGACCCATTGTTCCGTGAATCGCTCCGTGAATGTATGGGATTCCCTTTTCCTTTGCGATTCTTGAAACGATGACTCTTGTGAGGACATTGTCAAGCGCATCGATTACAATGTCGCTGTCTCCAATCACTTTGTCAATGTTGCCTGCATCCACATGCTCGTGGATAATGTTTGTTTTAACATATGGATTGATCAATCTTACCTTTTCAGCGGCCACTGAGCTTTTGTCAAGCCCTAAATCAGCTATTGTAGCCAATGTCTGTCTGTTTAAATTTGATAAGTCGAATGCATCCTTGTCAACCAAGACCAGTTCGCCAACACCCATTCTTGCAAGCATTTCGATGGTTTCTCCACCGATACCGCCACAGCCTATTACTGTAATCTTTGCATCTTTGAATCTTTGTTGTTCGCTTCTTGTTACTATGCTCATTTGGCGGGAAGCTATTTCCCAGTATCCGTCTCCAATGTATCTTGTCGGCATCTTTTCACCTAAATGTTTCTTCTTATTTTTGTCAATGTGTCCATGAACATATTTAGCGCAATGTCATAGCTTTCTAAGTCATGCCCTTCAATCAATCCGCTTTCAAAAATGCTGATCTTTTCAAGTTCAATTTTTTCACCGGATTTTGAAACGACATCATCTGTAATTTCTTTTAATGTATTTTCGATGTTTATAGTAAATGGAAGCTGGTATGAAAATGACTCGTCATTATAGTCAAGTTTTATGTATTCATTATCATCAATTTCCTCTAAATTTAATGCAACTTTCTTAAAGCCTTGACCTTTTAATTCATCATTGATTTGTCTAAATTTATCTTCATGAAGAATTTCATCAATGTTGTCCACTTCAATAATACCAGTTTCTCCAAAAGTTCTAAGTTTTGCTATTTCGCAGTTGGTATTGTCTAAAATATAATCTTCGCCATAACTGATTTTAGCAATTTTTTCAGGTGTTATCTGAGTATCTGTCGGAATTCTTGTTGCAAGGCATGTTGTTGACCTTGAATATCCGATATTGTTCTTGTCCAAGTATTCATGAATGTCTTTGGATGTTAGTCTGGCCTCAATGAACGGTGTTTTAAATCCGTTTTTATAGGTTATCAGAATCCCCGGACGGTCCTGAACCAGATCGCTGATGTTGTTTCCGTCGCAAATAAAATCAAAATCATTTTCACAGGCTACCTGTTTGATGGTTGAATACATCAGGTCTCTGCATGTGAAGCATCTTTTGGGGGAATTTTTCAGGAAATCCTCATCTTCATAAAAGTCGATGTCGACTATCTCATGTCTTATTCCGAAGGATTCGGCGGTCTCTTTTGTATTTTCAATAAAATCGCTTGGCAGCAGATGATTATTTATTGTAATGGCCAATGTGTCTTCGGCAACTTTTGAAGATAGGTAGGCTATCAATGTTGAATCGGCACCGCCTGAAAATCCGATAGCTACTTTCTTGTCTTTCAAGATGTCTTTTACGATATTGATTTTATTTTCCAAGTCCATTTTATCACTAATAGTTTATGTTTCATTTCATATTTTAGATTTCGGAAAATTATATAACAATAGTTATTTTTTTTCCATAGATTACACTTGTATAAAATAATATTTAAATGTTTTTCATTTCTGTGCAATGACAACCAAAATATAATCATCCGCTTTTTTAAAGCTTTCAACACTTTTAAAGCCGGCGTTCAGCAAATACCTTTCCAATTCTGGAGCGGTATATACGCTCATTCCCTCAACGGTGGCAAGCCATTTTTCATCATCCGGATGTGTGCCGTCTGTTCCCTGCGCAATCATGAATCTGCCGTTTGGCCTTATTATTCTTGAAACCTCCTTGAAAGTTTCGCCCAAATCAGGCCAGAAGTAGATTGTTTCAAAGCCGGTAACCAAATCGTAGCTTTCATCATCAATGGGCATGTCACTGACGTCCGCTTGCATGACCTTGCATCTTCCATCATCGACTGCGGCATTGTTTCTCTTAATTGATTCGCTTACTGATACTTCAGAATAGTCCAGACCGTCGACATTGCCCCGTGTTATCTTGAGGAACTTTTCAATGTTTACTCCTCCGCCACAGCCGATATCCAGTATCTTATCGCTTTTGTCAACGTCAATGCAGCTGAATGCAAATTCGGAAATCTCCCTGTGGTTTTCATTCATGTTTTGGATTGTCTCAATTCCTTCCTCGCCATGAGGTTTCATGCATTGGTCTATCTTTTCGGCTACCATAATCAAAACCTTTAATTATTTTTTTAATATACTTATTAATTGGTGATTATATGGATAATAAAATTATCGCAATTATTGTTGCTATCATAGCTATTGTTGCTGTAGGTGCGTTCTTCTTTGCAGGCAGCGGCGATACAGTAACTATCGGATATCTGCCTTCAGACCATGATGCGGCGCTTTTCGTTGCAGATGCTCAAGGCCAATTCGCCTCCAATGGCATTAAAACTGAATTGGTTCAGTTTAACAATGGCGGTGACTTGATGACTGCCATGGCCAGCGGTGATGTTGATGTCGGATACGTTGGAATCACTCCGGTTTTAGCTTCAATCCAAAAAGGAGTTCCTGTTAAAGTGATTTCCGCCGCTCAGACTGACGGTAGTGGACTGGTCGTTTCTAAAAACTCAGGAATCAGTTCCGTTCAAGACCTTGCAGGAAAAAGCATTGCAACACCTGGTGAAGCCTCAATTCAATACATGCTGCTTCAGTATTACTTGGAGCAGAATGGAATGTCTCTGAAGGACTTGAAAGTTTCATCAATGAACGATGCGCTCAAGACAAATAAGATTGACGGTATGATTACATTCGAGCCTTACGTGACCATTGCTGAGAAAAATGGTGCTACCGTGCTTGCAGGTTCACAGGACATCCTGCCGGATCATCCATGCTGTGTTGTCGTTGCATCCGACAAGTTCCTTGAAGAGCATCCAAATGAGACCAACACTATTTTGAAAATTCATGAGAATGCCACAGATTTCATCAATAACAATTCTGATGAAGCGGCATCAATGATTCCGTCTGATATAGTTTCTGATGTTGAAGTTGAAAAAGTAGCTATCTCCAGCTTCCCATTCATTTCAGGACTTGATGACAGTTTCAAACAGGACGTAATGGACTTCATGAATTTGGAAGTTGATTTGGGCGTTTTAAAAGAACCTATTTCACAAGATAAAATATTCTGGGATGGTATTTAACTATCCTTTTTCTTTTTTTAATCCTTTTTTTGAAAATCTTTATATATCATTAATTATATAACAATTGTTATCATAATATAACTATTGTGATTAATCAATAATAGGAGGGTAATATATGTGTGAAATTTTTTGTTTTAATTCCAATACGCCAAAACAAGTAAATGAATGTCTGCAATGTTTTTATAATCACTCTGAAG
>JAUNXN010000065.1 GCA_030539795.1 Methanobrevibacter sp. | reverse complement strand
TTGTTAGATGCCGGGGTGGCTCAGCTGGTTAGAGCGCACGGCTCATAGGGTATAAAGCAGTGCTCTGACTTATTCCTGGGATACCGTGAGATCGCGGGTTCGAATCCCGCCCCCGGCATCCATATCCCAGGAATTATCCATCTAAACTATTTTTTAAAAACTTATTTTTCAAATCATAATAACTTTATACTATTTTTAATCAATATAAGATTGAGGATTTGAAATGATATATAACACACTTGGAAAAACCGGCCTTGAAGTTTCAAGACTGGGTTTTGGAACTATGAGACTTCCAACAATTAATTCAAATGCAGACATTGACACCAATGAAGCATCTGCAATGCTCAAATATGGAATTGAAAATGGAATTAATATTATCGACACAGCTTATCCCTACCATAGCGCAGAGCTTGACGGAAACGGGAACAGCGAAAAGTTTGTCGGCGAATTTTTAAAGGAAAACAACTTGAGAGATGAAATACTTCTCCAGACAAAATCTCCGTCCTGGCTGATGGAGAAAAGAACTGATTTTGATTATTACTTGGACATTCAACTGGAAAAGCTCCAAACCGATTACATTGACATCTACCTTCTGCATTCATTGACCGTGCCCGATTGGACCAAAGTTCATGAATTGGGGGTTCTGGACTTCCTGGACGATTGCCTAAGCAGCGGCAAAGTCAAGCATGTCGGATTTTCATCACACATCGAAGTGGACTATCTAATCGAGATTCTCGATGAATACCCGAAATGGGAAATCGCCCTCACCCAAATGAATTACCTTGACGAATACTACCAGTCAGGAGTGATGGGGCTCAACTACCTGAAGGACGTTAATGTCGGAAGCATGATTATGGAACCCCTTCGAGGAGGAAGATTAGTGCAGAACATTCCTCGGGAAGTTCAGGAATTATGGGACATGGCCGAAACCAAAAGGACACCTGTCGAATGGGCTTTGCAATATCTATGGAACAGGGATGATGTGGACTGCGTTTTAAGCGGCATGACAAGCCTTGAGCAGGTTAAGGAAAATGTAAGGATAGCTTCAACAGAAGACGTCATAAGTGAAAACGATCAGGAAATCATCAGGGAAGTCGCAAGAACATACCGGACATTCCTTGGAAACAGCTGCACAAGATGCGGCTACTGCATGCCATGTCCGCATGGCGTGGACATCATCAACTGCCTGACCGAATACAACATTGCACACATGATGGGAAACCCTAAAGCCAGCGCAATGCAATATTTCAGTTTGATTGATGAGGATTCAAGAGCGGACAGCTGTGTAGACTGTAAGGAATGCATGCCATTCTGTACCCAGATGCTGAATATCCCTGAAGAGCTTCAGAAAGTTTATGAGTACTTCGGAAGTGAATTTGACCACTTTTAGGTGAAAGGATGAATGAAGACACATACTGGGAAATGCTAACCAGACAATTGCCGCTGGTTTCAACCGAAGAGCAGGAAAAATTCAAGAATGCAAAGATAACCGTCATAGGCTGCGGAGGCATCGGCGGACAATGCATTGAAATGCTTGCAAGAATGGGTATTGGCGAACTTGTTTTAGTTGATGAAGACAGGTTTGACTTGACTAACCTGAACAGGCAAAGCCTATCCACCACTGAAACCATCGGATGTGAAAAAAGCCTTGTGGCCAAAAAGAAAGTCGAATCAATCAACCCCCATGTTAAGGTAACCTCCTACACCACACATGTCGACAATACAAATGTCGATGAAATCGTTGGAGACTCAAACATTGTTGTTGACGCCCTTGACAACGTCTTGACAAGGGTTATCGTGTCAAGGAAAGCCAGGGAAAACAAGATTCCATACATTCACGGTGCGATTCACGGAACAATGGGTCAGATTACAGTATTCCTGCCAAATACCAAAAGCTACGAAGAGATGTTTAATCTCCCCTCATTAGGAAAAGAGCTGACAGAGGATGTCATTGAGGATTTGAAGAATGTTACTTCAGGAGCTCCGCCGGTAATCGGACCGACACCAACCATAATCAGCTGTCTTGAGGCCATGGAAGCCTATAAAATCATAACAGGCATGGGAAAAGTGATCGTTGCTCCGAAGATATTGACCTTTGATTTATTGGACATGGGTTCATTTTCGCTTGAAGAACTTTAAACAATAAGTCAATTTTCCCCACTTTTTTTATACTCATTTGAACAAATGACTATGAAATTTTAAAATTGATAGCATTATTTACACTAAAAGCTATAAAACTTATACATTAATATATCAAAAACAACATAATACAATTAACTAACTATTTTTTCAAAACCTTTATATACAATGAGGTGGAAATATATTTCCAGGGTAGGAAGATACTTTCCGACTACTTTTATAAAATCAATATTATAACATATTGGAGCTTGATTCGATGAGCGATATTAACGAAGAAAAAATGCAAAGAGTAATCGAACAAATGAAAGAGGATAACATCAAATTTATCCGTCTGCAATTTGTCGACATTAATGGAACCGTAAAAAATATTGTAATTCCATTTAATGAAGAGGATATGGAAGACTTATTCATTGAAGGAATGCTGTTCGACGGATCCTCAATAGCAGGATTTGTTGGAATCAATGAAAGTGACTTGGTATTGAAACCGGACATCAATACCTACTCCAGACTATCCTGGAGACCTGAAGAATCCGCAGTATGTAGATTCATCTGTGACGTATGGACTCCTGAACATGAACCGTTCGTTGGAGACCCAAGAAGCGTTCTTAAAAAATCATTATCAAAAATTGCAAAAATGGGCTTAAAATACAATATCGGTCCAGAACCAGAATTCTTTATTGTAGACATTGACGAAAACGGATACCCAATGCCATACGATGAAGCAGGCTACTTCGATGTAGAACCTTTAGACAAAGGACCTGATTTCAGAAGAGAATTGACCTTAAACCTTGAAGAGCTTGACTTTGAAGTTGAAGCTTCTCACCACGAAGTGGCTCCGGGTCAAAACGAAATTGCATTCAAATTCAAAGACGCATTGAAAACTGCTGACGCTGTAATCACATTCAAACAGGCTATCAAAGCTATTGTAGACAATATGGCTACATTCGACCAATTGGACTACAGAGTAACATTCATGCCTAAACCGTTCTTCGGAGTAAACGGAAGTGGTATGCACTGTCACCAATCCATATTCAAAGGCGACAAAAACCTCTTCTCAAATCCAAACTCAGAAACCGGCCTTTCAAAAGACGCTCTTCACTTCATGGGAGGACTATTGGCACACGCTCCTGCAGTGACTGCAATTACCAACCCAATCGTAAACTCATATAAACGTTTGGTGCCTGGTTATGAAGCTCCAGTATACATGGCATACGGTCTTAAAAACAGATCTGCATTAATCAGAGTTCCTGCAGCTCGTGGAAAAGCTACACGTATCGAATACAGATCCCCTGACCCTGCATGTAACCCATACTTAGCATTTGCTGTAATGCTTGAAGCAGGTATTGACGGTATCCAGAACAAAATCGACCCTGGAGACCCAATTGAAGAAAACATTTACACCATGACCGAAGAAGAAAGAGAAGCAAAAGGAATTAAAGTCCTTCCATCCAGTTTATGGGAAGCTTACCACTCACTTGAAGAAGACCCTCTTATCCTCGGCGCTTTAGGTGACCACATCAGCCAAAAATTCCTAGAGCTCAAATATCAGGAATGGGACGAATACCGTGTTCAAGTATTCGGTTATGAACAAAGAAAATATTTAGATATCTAAAATCTAAATATTATTTTTTTATTTTGAATCAATTAAGTAGCATGATTAAACTTAAATGTTTGGAGCATTAAGATGTCAGAATCTGAACATAGAATGATTGAGATTTTAAGAATCCTTAACGAGCAGGACAAGCCTACCGGTTCGAAGCTGATAGCTGATGAGCTGAAAAACAAAGGCTTCAATCTTGGTGAGCGTGCCGTTCGATATCACATGCAGATCCTTGATGAAAAGGGATACACCGAAAGGATGGGATATTCAGGAAGGCGCATCACAAATCTTGGTCGTGAAAAGCTAGAAAAGGGATTGATTTATGATCAAGTTGATTTCATTTATTCAAAATTTGAAGAAATGATTTATTTAACTGACTTCAACTATATGAACCAAGAGGGAAATGTAGTTGTGAATACCTCAACCATTTATAATGAAGAATCAATTGATATACTTAAAAGAATTATAGAAAGTGGTCTTTCTGTTAGTCCTTATGTTAATTTAAATAGAGTTGGAAATGACAGCAGAATTACAGTAACAACATTATGCGGAACAACAATCGACGGGGTGCTTCTTAATGAGGGAATTCCTTCACAGCCACAATATGGAGGGCTTCTCAAGATTGAAGATTACCAGCCGATAAAGTTCACAGAAATAATTTCCTACAAAAAAACATCAGTGACACCATTGGATGCGTTTTCAACCCAGGGATTTACATCAGTTCTTGATGTGGTCAATGACGGAAACGGAATCATCCCCGCAAATTTCAGATTGATACCTGGAATCGGACGGGAAAAGGCAATAGGCATCATCAATAAACTGAATAGGATAGGAATTGGTGGAGTGCTTGCAGTCAGTGATGAAGGACGGGACATTTTAGGCCTTCCTGTTCCTGACGGAATGGTTGGAATAGCCATTGTAGGCGGGATAACACCTTTCTGTGCAGTGCAGGAATCCAATCAGAGTATCGACATAAAAATAGCTGAAGAGATTCAGGATTTCAAGACTTTATCACCTATAACATCAAAAATCAGGCCTTGCCTAAAAGAAGTGGAACATGATATACATCCGAAAATATCATTTTTACTTTCAAAATCCTGGAACTTAATCCAGCAGGTTAATTTTGATGTCGAAAAAAGAAAAGGGGACATCATATCCAATGTTTCCTACATCGACAAAGATGACCTTGATAAATCCTTGGAAATAATGGAAGAGACATATAATTCCAATCCGAAATACATCAATCCATATTACAAATTAGTAAATCATCCGACAGACGATGATAAAATTGGAATAGCTACAATATGCAGCTTAAGCATTGATGGAATACTGATTGACAACGGAATTATGAGCAATCCGAAATATGGCGGTCTGCTTGAACTTACCGAACCTCCGTTATTCATTGATTTGATTTCATATAACGGTTCCACAGAAGATCCACACAAAATATTTTTAGCTAAAAACATGACATCTATCAACAAAAATATCGGACCTAATAAAATTTTGGCCAGTTTTAAAGAGATTCCGTATATTTCCAGAGATTATAGCGTATACCTCTTGGATATTTTGAATAATATCGGATTTTCAATATATAAAATTGGAAAACCAAGAGAACTGACCTACAATGCAAAAGCGGATAACTATAACTTTGGCGTTGTAACTGGTAGTGGTTTGAATACTATCGGTGCAATAAAAGAAAAAGGAATAGATGTTGAAGTCAAAGCTATTGAAAAATTATTGCCTTTCGAAAAAATGGATAGATTGTAATTAGATTACAGTTACATCCACTTCTTCACCTTTTTTTGGATAATGAACAAATTCGATAATGTCATCCTCAAACTCGTATATATCTATTTCAACTGTAGACCCTATCTGGCTTTCATCGAGAGATACCAGCATTTTGAAACCAGGTTCTCCGAAATATTCGGAAAAGTCCATATTCAATACTTCTCCTTCTGCAAAAACCCTATTATATGAAATTATAATCTTATCATGAACTTTCACATTTTCTTTCAAGTAATTTACTGCTTCTTTTGTTGTTAATTCTAATTGCTTCATGATACTCAACTCCAATAACATATAGATAATACTCATATATAAAGTTGTTTGTAATGTAACGAACAAAAGTATCATTTGTGGAAAAGTCAATTGAAAAAAAAGAAATATGTAAAAAAAGAGAGAAATTATAAAAGCTCAATAACAAGCTCTTTATCATCTGTAATATGACGCATTTCAATTAAATCATCAGCGATTTCATTGAAATCAATTTCAACAGATTGATTTAAAATTTTACCGGTTAACTGAAGACCTACTCTATAACCTTCACCGGTCACTTCGTCTTCCTCTGTGAAACCTAAAACTTCACCCGGAGCAAAAATACGATTGTATGAAATCTCTAAAATGTCCCCAACTTCAACATTGGATTTGACATATTCTAAAGCTTCATCAAAAGTCATTTGAACTTCTTCTACCATATTATCACACATTCAAAATATATTAAAAAAAAGAAAAAAAGAGAGAGGAATTATAAATTCCTGTATTCTCTGATTGAAGTATATTCGTCGTCTAACTCACCGTACTCAGCTAATTTTTCTTTGTTAGCTTCAGCACCTAAGTAAAGGTTACCTTTACCGTTAAGACCAATATCTCCAGTATATTTAATATATTTACCTGGGAAAGTGATTCCTTCAACTTCAGGATCTACTACAACACCGTCAAGGACAAATCCTTCGAGTAATCTTCCGAGGAATCCGTGGATGACAATGTTACCGTTTTTCATTTGTCCACCAGGCCAACGGTTTACGTCACCGTCAATTTCAATAATACCTTTGGTCATGTGAATACCAGCTAAGATATCACAGTTACCTTTAACGTGGATTTTACCACCGGTTAAACATTCACCACATTGTTTTCCAGCGTTACCGCCAACAACGATTTGTCCACCGGTCATACCTCTCCATTCACCAATGTAAGAAGCACCAGTGAATTCTTTGGTGTTTCCTTCGATTTCAAGGTATCCACCAGACATTTCTCTTCCAGCGTGAGCAGCTGCGTCACCTTTAACAAGGATAGAACCACCGGACATTTCTGCACCAACGTGTAAATCTACACTGCTGTTACAAACAATGTTTCCGCCGCTCATTTTACAACCGATGTATTTTACTCTGTTTAAATCACCGTTGAGAATCATTTCAACTTCATCAGGTCCGTTTGCTTCTCCTTCTACAGTAATGTCGAAGAAGTCAGTGATTGGGAATCTTGAGTTTCCAATTGGGACTTGATATTTTGCGAAATCAGCTTCAGTCCATGAATAAATTTCATCAGGAATTAATTCATCAAATTCTAAAGCGATTGAAGAAGTTTTTATTTGATCAAATGTAATTGTTTTCAAATTTAACACCCCTATTTACCGTCAACGTCTACTCTAATTGGGTTGGATACGTAGTGGTCGTGTACTGGGTAGTTTTCCCATTTGACTGAGTAGTATTGAGTGAAGAATGGCATAATGTTGTCGATAACTTTTTGTTCGTTTTGTTCCCATCCTTGTACGTTAACCCAAATGTTTTGACTTTCTTTAACTTTTACAATTTCTTTATCTTTTACTAAGATTTGACCATCTTTAATAGTGTAGTCAGCTACATTGAAACCTTTTTCGATTTCAGCATATTGTCTGGATGGATCAATATCATTAGGGTTTATGTCATATACTGCAATGTCTGCTCTGTATCCAGGAGTAAGTGCACCTCTGTCGGTGAATCCGTAGATTTTAGCTGGAGCAGCTCTTGAAATAGTTGCAATATCGTAGAAATCGTATTCTCTGTCGAGAGTTGCAAGAGTAGTTCTTTTTTCAGCCCATTTGTGAACTTCACCAGTTTCAATCATTTCCATTCTTCTGGTGTTACTCATCAACCAGGAGATGATTCTAGGATATCTGATGAAAGGTCCTGCGTTAGGGTGGTCAGTAGTTAAACATACTTGCCATGGGTTTTCAATGTGTAAGAACAATTCAAGACCAATAGCCCATTGTAAAGAACTTACAGGAGTTCTACCTGCGTAAATACATGGGATAATACCTGCTGCAGTTTCACATTCAATATCTTTGTTAGCCCATTTTAAACCAGACAATTTGAATAAATCGTATTCCATAGGAGCGTCTGCTGTCATGGTTGTGGTTTCATCTAAAGTTACTTGACCTATGTCACAGGTAATGTGGTCGTTTTTGTTAATGTATTTAGCAACTTCTTCAGCACCGGATGCTGCATCTTTCCAACTGTTACCAGTGTAAGAGTGGAATTGTAAGTGACATACGTGCATAACTTGGTCTCTGATTTCAGCAGCTTTGGAACCTTTTTTAACGTTTTTAACAGCATCCATGGTTTCGATAGTAGTTGGTACGTTACCAGGGTGTCCTAAGTCGTTAGGGTGAATGTGGATAGAGTGAGGTAAGTTTAACATTTCGTTAGCTTTTGCGAGTGCTACGACAACTTCTTTGGAAGTTACGTCAAAGTAAGGTGCTTTGTCGTTTACACCGTGTACGTTCATACCCCAACCCCATGCTTCACTTCCACATGGGTTTACGATTTTGATTCCGTAACCTTTGGTAATTTTTAACCATGCAGCTACGAATGCTGCGATGTCTTCAATATTATTATCTTTTGCGTATTCCATTACAAACCAGTTGTTACCGAATAAAGGCATAGCTGGGATGTCTAATTGTGGAATAGTTGCAATTTCTTCGTGAGTGTGTTTTGCTTCAAGAGGAGGCATAGCTGCTTCTACAACAGTACCGTAACCTAATCTTGAGTATCTGTAACCAGTTGCAGGACAACTTGGGATGGAGAAACCGGATTCAGGTCTTAATACATTGGTTTTTTGAGTAACACCTCTTCTGGAATCTTCAGGTCTGTATAATCTTCCTACAACTAATTTAGGACCTGCAATGTGTGCGTGAGGGTCAACACCTGCTGGCATGACTATTTTATCGGTAACGTCTAAAACTTCAGCATCAGCGGATACGTCATCTACGATAATTCCGTCTTTGAACATGACGTCCATCTTTTCCCCGTTAACTTCATTAGCTGGGTCGTAGACAATACCATTTTTAAGAATATATTCCATTATATCACCTTTATAATGCGTTTGGATTTGGCGCATAACATGGAGCGTTGTTTGGCTCTTCTCTGAGTTTCATTACTCTTTCTTTCAATTCACGGACAATCCAT
>JAUNXN010000064.1 GCA_030539795.1 Methanobrevibacter sp. | reverse complement strand
CTTTTTTTTAACTTTTAATCATATCTCGTATATTATATACTAATTTTTATAATATTGCTTTATATATCAATTACAATTATAATTTAATTGTAATTCAAATCAATTGGATTTTTGTTTTTAATAAATTTGGAAAAGATATAATGGTTGATGAAAGTTCCGTGTCTAATGTTCAAAAAAATTATTCTGAGGTTATCACTAACAATCCAGTAATCAAACATTATGTTAAGGGGATGTCACGATTTTTGATATTGTGGATCATTAAGTATAATGAGTGCATTCATGGTTATGGGATTTTAAAGGAATTGGATAAGTTTTTTGAAATATTCATCGATGAAATGTCATTGAAAAAATCAAATCCCAGTAATATCTATCCTATATTAAATAAAATGGAAGAATCAGGCATAATCGACAGCGAATTAAAGACTAAAAACAATAAGAAAATCAAGTATTTCAAAATCACGGAAGATGGTGAATATGTCTTAAACTATATTTATTCTAGATTTGACATTATTCACAACTCAGACCAATGGAAATTATTGTTCAGTGATATGGATTAGGTTTAGAATTTTTTAAAATAATATTATTATATTAATAATATTGTTTTATATTCTTTTTTTTAAAAAATTTTATATGTTTATAAGATTTTACATGAATCTTTTAAGAATTATTAGTGCTTAATTAAAATTTTAATATCATATTGTGTGATATTTTTTTTAGTTAGGGGGTGACGTTTTGAATTTTGTTTTAAAAAAGACTTTAAGTATTCTTATAGTGCTATTGCTTCTTTTTTTATGTGCTGGGATAGTTTCTGCAGCCGATGCTGATGACAATAGCTATTCTGTAAGTGAAGATCTTTCAGATTCTTCCGTTGATGTTGAAAAAATGGGCGTGTCAGAAAATCAATTGCTGGAAAGTAAAATTAAAGCTTCCGGTAATTCCTTTGATGACATACAGGCAGCGATTAATAAGGCTAAAGAAAATGATGTTATTGAACTTAGTGGAACTTACAAGACTTCATATGATCAGTTAAATTTAAATAAATCCTTAACAATCCAGGGTTCATCTAAAGGGGCGACATTGGACTTTGATGGTACTGACTTCTGTTGGTATGTAGGAAGCAGTGAGGAAATTTTAGATGATGAGGGATATTATATGGAAGATAAGTATAATCCGCTAAATGTTGTCTTTAAAAATTTAAATTTTATTAATTCACAAGGCGCAGTATTTGCTGAAAATTCGAATTTAACTGTCATTAACTGTACGTTCATTAATAATAAAATATCCTTTGATGAATATGGGGGAGGTGCCGCTATCAGTTGTAATAACTTTGATTTTGATTGCATATTGAAACTGCAGGATTCTAAATTCATTAACTCTACAGGTTATCTTGCAGGTGCGGTTTTTGCAGATAAGGTAATTGTAAAAAATTGTATTTTTGATAATAATTATGCATATAATGGCGGAGCCATTTCAGCATCAAATGTCAGTGTCACAGATTCAAAATTTAACAATAATAAAGCAGAAAATTATGGAGCTGCAATATTAGTTGAGAATGGATTTGTAACTGTTGACAACACAGAATTCGATAATAATTATGCTGGTGCAAAAGGGTCTGCTATTTATGTTGGTGCGCAAGACGGATCTCACCTTGCATTAATGCTGACAGATTCAAAATTCAGCAATAATCGTGCAGGTTATGAGTCAGTATCATTTGGTTCTTTAAATTATATTGACCGGGATGCAGGTTCTGTTGTTATTGAATATTTCGGATCCAAAGTAAAATACAACATTTCTAATTGTACAGGGTTGGACAAAAAATTTACCAAAACTCCTGCAACTTTAACTGCTGCAAAGGTGTCAACATCCTATAACTCCGGAAAAACATTCACAGTTAAAATCATTGATAAAAAGACTAAAAAAGGTGTAAAAAACGCTTTAGTATGGTTAACAATTAATAAGAACATGGGTGATGAGCAAATTTACACAAATTCCAAAGGGATTGCCACTCTTAAGTTAACTAATTTTAAGCCGAATACCTATAAAGTGACAGTTAGAATTTATGATAAATACTCTCCATGCAAAACTACTTCAACAATTAAAATCTCTAAAGCTCCAACTATTGTCAAAGCTCCTAAAATAACAGCAAAAGCTAAAAAATCTAAATATTTCAAGGTAACCGTCAAAAGCAAAGCTACAAAAAAAATTCTTAAAAACATTAAAGTCAAAATTAAAGTGTATACCGGTAAAAAATATAAGACTTTCACTACTAAAACAAATAAAAAGGGTATAGCTAAAATAAACACAAAATCCTTGAAAAAGGGAAAACATAAAGTAATCATCACTTCTGGAAATACTAATTATAAAATTTCCGCTAAAAGTACAATTAAAATTAAATAATTGTACTTATTTTATTTGAGGTAAAAAATTATGTTTAAAAAGATTATTATCGTTTCAATACTTCTGTTTTTAAGTATTGGTATGGTAAGTGCATCAGATAATCAGACTGATGTATCTGAAATTAATGTGGATGGCAGCAATTTTGGTGATATCCAGGGTGCCATTGATGATGTTGACGAAAATGGAATTATAAATTTGGATGATAAGACTTATTCTCCAAGCAAAACAGAGATTGAAGATTATTCAAGTGTTCAAATTAACAAATCTGTAAATATTGTTGGAGTATATAATAAGACAGTCATCACTACAAACAAGAATATGAAAGCTATTGGGATTGAAGATGCTGACAATGTTAAAATAGAAAATATAATATTTTCCAAGGCATCTCCAGCTGTTATGATATTGAATTCCAATGTTACTTTTATCAACTGCCAATTTAAAGGAAACGATAATTCAATGGGAGGTGCTCTTTCTATAAATCAAGGAAATGTTAATATAATTAATTGTACATTTAAAGATAATGTTGCCAATGGTAGAGAGGCATCAGTAGGAGGTGCAATCGCATTAATAAACGCTAATGGATATGTAATAAATATCACCAATTCTGAATTTGTCAACAATGCTGCAATGCGCGGTGGAGCGATATATGTTGTGGGGGATAATTCAAAAACCGGATATTTAAATATCAACAACTCTCAATTCAAATTTAATAAACTTATTAAATATGATATTGATGAGGAATATTCTGCTGGGGATATTTCATTTTATAATCCTTATAATTCAAAGCAGATTAATTTTGAAATTTCCATTGATAACTCTTCATTCATTTCAGTAGATGATTCTGAATTAGTGGATTCAATTCATCCGGCATTATTTTTACAAAATACTAAAAATGTCATTACAAATACAAATTTTACAAATTATGTTATGGTAGTTTGGAATACTGTTGGAATGAATATTGACAAATGTAATATTGAAAACTTGGTAATGTATTGTTACGATAAAAAGTATGCTCTGACTTCTGGTTTAAATCAATTGTTTATCAATAACTCCAATATTAAAAATGGATATATTGATTCCGGACACGGATTAGTGGAAAACACAGATTTCAATTCAAATTCTGGAATATATGTTTATGCAAACAGTTTTAAAATAGTTAATTCTACATTTAATCAAAATTCATACATATCTTTGGGTAAAGGAAATCTGTCCGTTATTGGGTCTTCATTTTCAAATTCAACAATAGAAATGGACCATTTCTCTGAAGGTTATGCTAAATCATATTTAAATTTGATTGATTCAGAATTTAAGGGCAATGTAAAAATTGATGCCAATTCCCTTAAAACTACTTTTAATAATTGTACTGGTTTAGAAAATTTAATTTCACCGGTAAATATAGAATTTAATACTGTAACAACTTATTATAAGTCAGGAAAATCTTTCACTGTAAAAGCCATTGATCGTAACGAGAACAAAGCTCTGAAAAATTTCAAATTAACATTAAAATTGTATAAGGGTAGTAAACTTGTAAAAACATATTACTTAAAGACTGATAATAAAGGAAAAGCCATTCTTAAAGTTTCTGGTTTTGCACCGTCTACCTATTCTGTCAAGACAACATTTTCGGATAAATCTTATTACTTTAGTGACTATGCGAATTTCATAACAATTACCAAGATTCCAACAAATGTAAAGGCTCCTAAAGTGGTAAACAAGTTCAAAAAATCCAAATATTTCAAGATAACTGTAAAGCATAAAAAAACTAAAAAAACTATAAAAGGTCTAAAATTAAAAATTAAGGTATATACTGGCAAAAAATATAAGACTTATACAATAAAGACAAATAAAAAAGGTGTAGCTAAACTAAATACTAAAAAATTAAAAAGAGGTTCTCATAAGGTTGTAATAACTTCTGGAAACTCAAATTATAAAGTTTCAGCAAAAAGTACAATTAAAATTAAATAGCGAGGTAAATCATGTATAAAAAAATGCTGATTGTTTCACTTTTGGTTTTTTTGACATTAGGGGTTGCTTCAGCTTCAGAAAACGTAACTGATGATGCTGGTGAAATTAATGAAGATGATTCCATATCTTCGGATGTTGAACGTTCCGGCATTTTTGAGGACAGCCACCTTGGAGATGCCAACGGGTCTGCGGTGAAGACTTTTGATGATATCCAAGGGGCAGTCGACAAGGCACAATCAAAAGATATAATCAAGTTAGAGGGTGAATATGTCTCCTGCGGAAACTCAATCAAGGTAAATAAGGATTTGACAATAGTTGGGTCAAATGACACAATCCTCAAGGCAAATGGTAAATCAGGCGGTTTTCAAATTGACCGATATTCTAGCATCGTTTTTAAGAATCTAAGGATTGTGGATGCTTTTCAAGCTATCTGTTCTGAATCTGGCTATGATTTTTTATATTCCGGAAACATAACCTGCATTAACTGTACCTTCATCAATTGCTCCCATCCCGAAAGCAGGTTTGGCGATGGCGGCGCTATCCGAACAGGTGCACTATTGGCGGTTATTGATTGCAGTTTCATCAATTGCTCTTCAAGCTTTAGCGGCGGAGCAGTACATTGCTATTATGGAATTTTTAACAATTCCACTTTTGTCAACAATTCAATAGCGAATTTGGATGATGACATCAGGTATGGGGGAGCCATTTCAGGTCATGACTTAAGGTTGTCTGATTGCATCTTCATTAACAATGATGCAGGCTATGGTGGGGCTGTTTATTGCAGCGAGTCCGGTCTCGACTGCAGTAACTGCAAATTCTCCAATAATCATGCTGAAGGTTATGGGGGGGCAATATGCATCTATTCAAAATTTGCCATGGATTCAGGATACAAGTTTGTTGTTGTAAATTCCGAATTTTCAAATAACACTGCAGACTATCAGGATATTGAGTTGGCCCAATCCTATAAGATGACCTATATGGATTGGGGAGACGGAAGTCTTTTCACTTACTACCATACATATGTGGAATTGAAATATCTATTGAAAAACTGTAGAGATTTGTATAAAACCCATTTTACTCCTGTTGTCATCACAGCTCCGAAATTGACTGCCACATATGATTCAGGAAAGGTTTTCAAGTTCAAGGTAACTGATAAAAAGACTAAAAAGACCATAAGGAATGCGGCAATCTGCATTAAGGTTACCCTGCCTAAGAAATATTATAGTACATTCAGCAAACTTAACAAAGATTTCCCTTATTGGGGCATAATTCAGGAAACAGAAAAAAATTTTGTCATATCCATAGCAATCTACACGGATTCCAACGGAATTGCAAGTCTGAAGTTTAATCATCCGGTCGGATCATATAAGATTGAAGTATTTCCTGCCTATTTGAACTATACCTCATCCAAGGTATCTTCAACAATCAAGATTAGCAAATCCCCTACAACTATCAAGGCTCCTAAGGTAACCGCAAAATACAAAAAGTCAAAATACTTCAAGGTGACAGTCAAAAATAAGGCAACAAAAAAGGTCGTTAAAAACATCAAGGTCAAAATCAAGGTCTACACAGGCAAGAAATATAAAACATTCTCTGTTAAAACAAATAACAAGGGCATGGCCAAACTGAATACAAAAAAATTGAAAAAGGGAACCCACAAGGTGGTTATAAGTTCCGGAAATTCAAACTATAAGATTTCAGCAAAAAGTACGATTAAAATTAAATGATTAAATAATATTGGGTAATGAACATGTTTATTAGAAAAAAATATTTGATAATTTCAATATTCATTTTATTTTCTTTAAGTATTGGGGTTGTTTGTGCTAATGAGAATATTACGGATGAAAATCCTTTAACTGATGATATGAGTTCTCAAGACATTATCGAAACTCCAATCACTGAAGAAATTGAAAGCGCAATGGATAAATCGCCACAGGGCAGTGATGAAATTCCAAGTAAGATTGATGCAAAAAACGTTACAACATATTACAAGGAAAAGGCACAGCTTGTCAGTTACCTGAAGGACTCCGATAACCAGCCGATTTCAAACAAAACTGTTTCTATTGGTATCAATGGCATAACTTATAATAAAATCACTGATGTTAACGGAAAATTTGTTTTGGATATAAATCTAAAGCCTAAAACATATATTGCAACAATCATCTTTGAAGGAGATGGTAATTACGCTTCCAGCAATGCAACTTCAGTCGTTAAGGTGAATAAAGCATCATTAACAATTGAAACTAAGGACTACAAGACTTATTGGGAGTCAGACTTGTTCTTCAAAGCAAAAGTCATCAACAAGATTACCAAAAATCCGGTTAAGGGAGTTAAGGTTGCCTTTAAGATTTATGAAAATAACAAATACAAAATATATTACGCCACTACCGATGCCAATGGGGTTGCCTATTTAAAGAAGAATCTTAAGGTGGGATCTTATAAGGTTGTAACTTCAATCAAAAATACGAAAGATATGAAATCCAAAGCAAGCAAAGCCACTTTGACAGTAAAGCCAACAGCAGAAATGGGTTGTTCCTCATTATATGTTCAGGTAAGCAATTATGAAGCTGTTGCTGGTTTCAGAAGGGATGCTACAAATGCCAAAACATTGCATATTGTCAAATATACATTGAATGGAAAGGCGGCAGTAAAGCAATATAAAACCAACAGCTATTTCTTCCATATGGTGACCACTGCCGACGGATGGATGTTTGCGACTGGAGGCCGTGACAATGCCAATATAAACCACGCCATTGAAAAGCTAGGTGGTAAAATGGCCAAATCTGGGAAAATCATCAAATCATATTTAAAAAAGATTCGAAGATATGAAGGAATATTGGGCATAGGTCACTTTTCAATTAAGGCGCCAAATGGCAAATATGCTCTGGTCTGGTCAAGCGGCATTGTAATGGGAAAACTAAAGCCTGGCGAATACATTGATGTTCCAAATTCAAGGTCATGCTTCAGACATGGGACATGGGCAAAATACAGTAAGGATCCTGCCAAGGCGGCAATAAAGATTGCTGCTACAGACACTTTTGGCGTCAACAGAAGGGATGCAACAGCATTCCATTGGAAAGCGATTACCTCTGAAGGAAAAACAACTTCAACACTGAAGGTTTATGCCGCAAATGATAACGGACGTTTGGCTGGAAAAAGCACAGGGCACCTGAAAGATGATATAATCTGCAAAGGCAAATTTTTCTCTAAAAACAAGCTGCCTAAAACACCTTCCAGCATGCTGCTTGGCGTATACAATTTCGGAAGCATCGATAAGTTGATTAAAACACAGACAACAGTCAAAGCACCTAAATTGACTAAGACAGCAAATCAGGCCAAAACCTTTGACATAACCGT
The DNA here is from genome assembly GCA_030539795.1 of Methanobrevibacter sp. GTDB lineage: Archaea > Methanobacteriota > Methanobacteria > Methanobacteriales > Methanobacteriaceae > Methanocatella. The sequence goes on along the minus strand of JAUNXN010000064.1, from coordinate 1,253 downwards.
AAAGAACAAAAAAACAAAAAAACCGATTAAGAACCTGTCTCTTAAAATAAAAATAGGAAAAAAGGTTTACACTGTCAAGACAAATTCAAAGGGTGTTGTCAAGTTCAATACAAAATCCTTGAAGGTAGGTACTTATAAACTGATTATCTATTCGGGTAATATAAAGTATTTCGTTTCAGCCAAAAGCACGATTGTAATAAAGAAAGCTCCTGCTAAAACCAATACTACAAAAACTAACACTACCGAAACGAATGCTACTGTGAATACAACCAATACAAACGCTTCGAATCCGAGTAATGGCACTGTCAATGGTAAGGATTTGAATAATATTTCGGATAATGCTTCTGTTAATGTTACAGATTCTGATAATCTTTTAGCAATTGATGTGAGCGATATCGAGACTTCAAAGACAATTGATATTTTGTTGGGTACAAAAACCCAATAAAATTTATTTTTTTGCACTTATTCTATTTTTTTTCTAGTTATTTCTGCTATTTCTTCATTTGATAAGTTAATTCCGATTATCTCTTCAATTTTTTCCAAATCATTAACCAATTTATCAAAAGTGGATCTGTCAGGCCCTGAAATCAAATGGGAGTGGATATTGTTGGTGCTTTTATACAAATTCTCTAAAGCTTGTCTTTGGTCGTCATGTGTATTTAAATAGTTTTGATATTTTTTACCGTCCACAAGTTCTTTAGTCTTTATTTCACGTGTTAATGGTGTTCCAATTCCAGGAATATGGTAATCTATGTTTTCTAATGTGCAGCCGTGTTTGGCTATTACCTCAAATTCATCAAATATTTTATCGGAAGGGTGTTTTGTGGTTATTCTTAAAAGGTGGGGACGTGTTGATTCAAAGTAAAGGTCTTGACCGCCGATAATTTCAGGAGATACAATTTTATCAGCACCGGCTTTTCTAAGTCTTGAAATGTTTTCTATTTTGCTTGCTCTTGAAACAATCCATACGTCAGGATTCTTTTCGCGTATTGTTAATACGATATATAAGTTGCTGACGTCATCCCCAATGCTCATAATTACGCTGTTACATTTATCTCCAGCCAGTTTTGTAATCAAGTCTCCTTCAGTGGCATCTTCCTGGATAACAACAACGGATTTGCTTTCTTCAATACTTTCACAAATATCTTCATCCTTATCAATTATTATCACGTTTTGATTTCTTTGTGTCAATTCTTCAAAAACCACTTTTCCCACTCTTCCAAAACCACAAAGAATATAATAATCATCCATAT
>JAUNXN010000007.1 GCA_030539795.1 Methanobrevibacter sp. | reverse complement strand
CTCACTCGAGCAGCCCTTTGTCTTTAAACACTTCTTTTGCGGCTAGAATTCCATTTATGGCTTTTGGAAATCCTGCATAAGCACTCATCTGCATTATTATCTCAACGATTTCAGTCGGGCTGTTTCCTACATTCAAGGCAGCGCCGATATGGTCCTTGAGCTGAGGAATTGTTCCAAGAACGGTCAGGGCCGCAACAGTGCACAATTCGCGTGTTTTCAAATCAACTTCAGGACGTGTGTATATCTCGGAATATGGAAATTCAACAACAAATCTTGCCATATCCGGTGCGATATCATCGATGGCCCCGAATATTTCCTCTAAAGACCTTTCCTGAATGCCTTCCAAAACCTCTTTTCCTTTTTCATACCTTGACATGAATAATATTTTGGACTTAAACCCATTTAACATTAGCTGTTGTGAAAACATAATGGGGTGAAAAAACAGGATTGTACAATTTATTGGTCGCTTGGGTTGTATTGAAACTGATTGCAACTGATTTTCTTAGGTTATAGTTAATCCTATCTCCTATTGAAACCAGCTCATCATTATCGAATCTGTCTGAAGTCTTTGCATACACCGTAAATTGAATCCATTTCTTATCGTAATTCATGTCTTCGCCAAGTTCCGCATATGAAACGTTTACGATTTCAACGGAATACGGATAAAGCAGGCCAGTTTTGGAATTGGAATATTCCCTGTAAGTGTCAATAGGATAGATTCCGCTTGATGATGCTGCCAATCCTTCGATTGCACCGTTTCTGGCCGCTGCCATTGCAACGTTCAGCTCATTTTCACCTGCAATAAAAACCATTGAAATCATCAGAATGATTATCAAGGTTCCAAACAAGAGCAGAAGCTCCGCTGACATCTGCGCTTTATTATCCATCATGCTATCACGATTTTTCCCTCGTCATTTTTTGAAATGTGATACCCATTTCCGCTGACTAATTTGTACCTTGAATCTATATTCAAAAGTGGAAGCAATGTTTCTCCCTTTTTGCCGTCATATTCAATCATCAATTTGGATTTGTCAACAGTTATTTCAAAATAGCCCTTATCGGAAGGCAGTTCAATGTATTTTGAATACCCTTCACCATTTGAATTGACCTGGCTGATTTCATTTGCAACACTATCCAAAATTATCCTATGGGATACCGCATCTTCAATATTTAAACTTGAACTAATGGTTGATGATGAATAAAATAACAAACTACACGCTATTATCAATATTATAAACAATGAAAATAAGTATTCAATTGAAATAAAACCTTTATTATCCATATTTTTTAATTATCCTTGAAATTAATAAAGTTTTCTCAGATTTAAAGTCAATTTTGATACAAAATTATTAAATAATATTTGAAATAAAGAATTAACCATGAAAGGAAAAGTTATTTTCATTGGTGCAGGTCCTGGAGATCCTGATTTGATAACCGTCAAAGGAAGAAATGTAATTGAAAAAGCTGATGTAATCATCTATGCAGGTTCACTCGTTAACAAAGATGTATTATGCCCTGCAAAGGAAGGCTGTGAAATCCACAACAGCGCATATCTTAATCTGGATGAAACCGATGCAATCATTACTGAAGCAGTAAATGAAGGAAAATTGGTCGCCCGTGTACACACAGGAGACCCTTCAATCTACGGAGCAATTGCCGAACAGATCCGTGAGCTTAAAAAGCATGACATCGAATACGAAATCATTCCTGGAGTCAGCTCACTCTTTGGAACAGCAAGCGTATTGGAAGCTGAATTGACCCTGCCTGAAATCTCACAAAGCGTAATCATTACACGTCCAGAAGGAAGAACTCCTAAGCCTAGCGGCGAAAGCATTGCAAGCTTTTCAAAGCACCATGCAACAATGTGCATCTTTTTGGGAATTGGCATGATTGACAAGGTGGTTGATGAATTGCTTGAGGGCTATGAAGATACAACCCCTGTTGCAGTTGTCAAAAAGGCAACTTGGCCAGACCAGCAAATAATTAGAGGAACCCTCAAGGATATTGCAGGAAAAGTTAAAGATGCCAATATAACAAAGACTGCAATGATTGTAGTGGGAGATGTCCTAGACCCTGGTGACTTTAATGCATCCAAGCTATATGACAAAAACTTCAAACATGAATATCGTTAAATGAGGAAACCACCCTCATTTTTTTCATGGTTTGATAATGTCCTCAAAAATCCCTGAAAAGAAGGTTTGAATGGTCTTCGATTGAATGAATTTTGAGGAAACCTACCCAAATTTAAGGGCATTAAATGATGTCCTCACAACTTTTTTTAAAGAAGAATTTTTAAGTGTTTAATCAGTTAATATAAGGAAAAATAAATGCTGTTTCTAACGAATGTTTTGAAAGCAATTATTCCAAACAAAGTATGATTTTGCGATATGAATTAATTTGGAGATTCAAGGGTTGAAAAAACAGGATATCTGTTGAATCATGGAGGTTGAATTTCCCCCTTCATAGGGGGATGTTCAAAATTACTGCATAATAAGTCCTCATAGGATTTAATTTCAAGTTATTGTCTAGTATGCATCTAATATAAAGATTTCCGCAAATAATCAATTGTATTCATTATTTATTATGCTTAATAACCATTTCAGTTTTTGCAGGCGCCACATTTGCATCCGCTTCACTTTCATAAGCGTTATATCCCTCTTGAATTTTAAATTTAATAATTTTTAAAGTTATTTCTGATTGAATTCGGAACTAATAGTGGCTACTGTAGAAACGACTACCACCAAGTAAATTTAACTTCGATTGTAGTATGATGATTACTTTTTAAAGCTCTTGCAATTGAACAAAAAAGAATAAGTGGAGATTAATAATGAAATCAAAATCAATGATATTTTTAATAATCTTATGTGTTTTGTTTAGTATCACTGCTGTTTAGGCATCAGATAATCAAACTCAAGTAATTTCAGATTTGCCAGATTATCATCCTTTCAGTGAACTAAATCAATTAATATCTGAAAGTGAGGGTGAAATAACTTTAGAACATGATGATAAATGTGACGGCAACCAAATATACATTAAAAGGATAATGAATTTACTATACGGCAATAATCATACGAGTGATGGACTCAATGAGGATACACCTTTTATTTTTCAGTCCAAGAATACTGTCACATTGAACAATCTAACATTTCAGAATGCCGTAAATGCAACAATAGAAGTTATGTCTCCAACTATTTTGATAATATCCAACCCTTCCAGGGTTGCAGATAAATTGTGCATGTGTTATAATCCTAATTCAAAATTATAACTTGAAAAATGTTAAAAGAGAGTTTTAAGAATTCAGCTCAGTCCTAAAACTCCCATTAAAAATTGGGAAACTGGTAATGAAACATATGCTTCAATCGGAGCTGCAATAATCAAAAGAACTGTTGCAATAACCATCAGCGCCAGGCTTTGAAGCAGTATCTTTTTTGTTTTTTCATAAGCATCTCCGGCGCCGTCGGTGTCGCTGCTTCTCCATGCCTTGATGAATTTCCAGATGAACTTGAACAGAAGTATTCCCGCAGTGGATTGAAGGATTGTTGCGGTAATTTCAAATATTCCATGCGGAATCAGGTAAAGGATGAACATTATGCCCCCATTTGGCAAGATGGTGTCGAACAATGGCCCTATTAGGCTTATGTTGACAGCATTGTATATTACCATTACTATTGCCGGAATTGCAAAGAATACTGATGCAAGGTAGGTCATGATTCCTCCTCCTGCATTTTGAATGAAAAGCTCCAGCGGACCTACTCCGGTGTTTTGTGGATTATTTAAAGGAGTAATATCTCCCGCAACGCTTTGCATTTGGGGAGATGCAAGAATCCATGATGCAATGAAAACTGCTATGAAGAGAACATACAGTCCGATTATGAGTTTCTTGTTGTCTTTTATTGATTCAACAAATAAATCTTTTAATTGCATATGGTTCATTTTATTTTCCATCGGTTAAATAGGTTTCCGCCATTTCAAATAATCAGTGAATTTTTAAGAATTAAATGGCATGATATCATTTCAGCACTGAAATGTGGCATTCAATTTAATTCCATGCTTCATCAACTTTTCCGTACGGCTGGTGAATCAAGTACAAATCCATGTAATCGGTTCCCAGTTTTTCCAGGGCAAATCGATTGATTTTTTGGCGTCCTCATTTGCAAAGTCCTGAAGCCACATTTTGGAGGTTATCCAATGTTTTCCCTTTCAACATCGCTTTCATTAATGGCTTCGCCCACTTCCTGCTCATTGAAATAAGCAACAGCGGTGTCTATGTGTCTTACGCCCAAATCCAGTGCTGTTTTAACGGCTTTGCATGTGCTTCCGTCTGCGGGGATTAGAAATGTTCCAAATCCTATTGCAGGAATTTTATTCCCATCATTTAAGTTTCTAACGAATGTTTTGAAAGAAATTATTCCAAACATAGCTATGACCTATCGAAGAAGATAAAAAATTTAAAGGATTTTTACAATAGCGTTGAATAGAATAAGAATATTATTTCCGATTCATATCCTTAATTTTTCGTATATAAAGTATTGCTATGATAATTCCCGTTCCCCAGATAATAGCTTTTCTTGCAATGCCTTCAAATGACAAATCAAGATTGATATCACTTAAAAAGACTCTTCCGGCAGTAATGGAGAACAGAATCGCATAACATAATATCATCAAACAGGCATATGCCAAAAAGCCTTCTTTTCTTCTGACTTCAAAAAACAGGACCTTGTTCAATTGGTCCGGAATCAAAAGCAGTATCTGGAACATCAGTGTTATGATAAATAATGCGATTGCCAGGTTAAAATTTGAATTCAATAATTTATCCACATTTAAATAGCCATAAATGCCTAAAATTAAACTCAATAGCCCATAAATTGTTGGATGATATCCCAAAATGATTTCCTCACCTTCAACAGAACTGTCATCATTAAAAACATCAGTCCTAAAAAATAAAGCTAAAAAGGGAAGTACGAATGCAAAATCTATTAGGGAGGCTTTTGTTATGTTTTCCAGTATTAATCCTACAAATAGAATATTTATTATCAGTCCCGGAATTAGATAAGAAAGGGTTTTGGACATAATCTGATAGGTAGAACCCAACCTTATTTTGGAGTACCATCCGTACTTTTCATCATATTCTTCAAAATAAATCAGAGGATAACCCAAACCGATGAAGAATACCCAAATCCCCAACAGCCAAAATAATATCAAAGGTTCATGGGAAGTAATTAACATGTGCAATAACAGACATGTGATAAAAATTAAAGGAATAAGAATGATGCCTATCCTCTCTTTCATTGACAAACTTCCAGGATCAGTCAGAATAAAATATTTGAAAAATTTAGAATCTCTTTTCATGATATCAGAAGCAATTATAATCTATAGAATAAATGGCATGCAACTTATTTTTGTCAACATTAATTTATTAAGATACAATTTTATTTAAATTTTATGCAAACATCAAGTTTTGCTTTTAACGAAACTTTTTGGGGCAAGTATTCAAAACTAAAAACCAACCATAAGATTACAATATCATAAAATAACTCAATCCATCACCGCCGCGCAATTAATAATATACCTAATGGCAAATAAATATTACATTAATAAAAATTTCATTAATTTCAATATTATTCAAAATATAAAATGAAAAATATAATAATGTACATATTAACCATCAAATAATATTTAAAGGTGCAATTATGAAAAAAATTACAATAATGCTGGTAATAGCAATAGTTGCAGTTATTGGGCTGTCTGCGGCATATGCAATAACTGAAAGCAATACAACAAACAACACAACATTATCTGTTGAAACCAAATCTCCCATGACCGTTTCTGAAATGGTCAGTATAATACCTATTGAGCCTTACTTCAAATCTTACAACCATACTACCTTCAACTGGTTAAAAGAATTTGATTCCAATTATGTTATTTATACAACTGATGAGTATTACCTGGTAATGAATGCATCAGATGCTATTAAAATAAATGAAGATGTAACCACCGGCATATCAGTTACTAACAATATAACCTGCAATGTTGTAGAAAATAGGACATTTGGCAGTGGACTGAACAATATTCTCCATATTGAGAATGTGGAAGTTGTATCCAGTGACATAAACCCTATTTTCTTTAGCTAATTAAATCATATTAGGAAAATTTTTCCTAATCTCCATTATTTTTACCAATAATTTTATTCCAATATACTCAATAATTTCATTAATTTCATGATTATTTAATGCAATTTTACGAAAGTTTTGTCAATCATTCAAAATTCATTCACAGTACCGATATTTCATCAAATAACTCAATGTCACTTGCATATATTGTGATTAGCATATTTTTTTTAACAAATGAAAACGAATATATTCCATGACTTTCACGAAGAAATCCGTTGTATCCCAACATTTCCTGTTTATGCCCTCCAATCTGATCATTGACCAAATTTGCATCAATATAAGTATCACTCGAATACATAACAGTAATCATAATTACATCAGTTGAGCTTTCAAATGTTTTAGATGTAACTACAATGCCTGAGTCATTTTCAGCCGAAAAAAATGAAGTATTTTCATTAAACTCCAAAGGTATTTTAAAATTTATCGTGCCTACATCAACGGTTTGTGAATCGTGATTGTTGATGGAATTGGTAATGGCAACTATTGCGATAATTAAAACAATGCCAATCAATATGATTGGGATTAGATTCCTTTTAAAAAAACTTTCCTTTTTGGAACTTAATTTATGTCCACAATTTTTGCAGTAAATTGCATCCTCCTGAAGAGGTTCTCCACAATCTGGGCAGTATTTAATTTTTTGCATTGTTTGACACCACCATTTTCACAATATTATCTAATTTTACCACTTTGAATTAAATTTAATATATGTGCCAATACCTTTCCATTAATTAACTTAAAAGCATGCATGAGTTATCAGCATGAACTAATGTTAATTTTTTCATAATTTCTTTAGCACAAATGAACCGATTTCAACAGATAAATTTCTAGAAATTGGATTGCATTTAGAGCAAAGAAGAGAAAATACATCCTTACCTTCCAAGTCCATTTCGGTAAGGCCTTCATAATTCGCCATTCCTTTAGCTATTATGAATCTGCTTTCATCAAATCTCTTTCTAAATTCATCCGAAAACATTTCCTCAACAATCCCACCTGAATCACATCCAAGAGTGATGATTTCGGCCAATTCATCCAGACCCGCATCAATAGCTTCCTTTATGCAAGCGTCATTTACAATCGGGCCGCTTTTTACAGCGACAATTACGCCAACATCATATTTCAGTATCTTTTCAATCAGTAACCTGTCAAATACGATTTCCCCAGAATTGTCGACCAGATACAATACTTCATCATGACTCTTCAATGCTTTTTCAAATTCATCAATTTCACTTATGCTTAGATCTTCATTCAGATTCCCTGTTATCAACTCTTTAAAATCAGTGTTTACATTATAAGCTCCAAAATCCAGTATATTTCCAACAATAGCTACTTTAACGTAGGTCTCTAAACTGTCATTTGCCTTTAGAATCTCTTTGACTTTCTCCATCAGGGACAATGCAATTCCATTGCTGATTTCTTTCTGTTTAAAATAGGCGTCTTCACATCCTGTTTTTTCCTTGATGTGCTGATTGACTACTGTTGCCAATCCGTTGGGTTGAGAATCCTTGAAATTATCTGCCATGATGACAATGCAATCCCTCATCAATTCGAATTTCAAATCCTCATCGCAGCATGACAAATCAATTACTTCCTTAACCTGCCTCAATATGCAGGCCCCGCATTCATAGCTGGATTTGATGATACCACAACCTATTAAAAAAAGAAAAAGAGGAATTATTCTTTCTTATCCTCTTTAAAAAGTTCTGCAATTCCTGCTACAGAGCCTAAAACTCCGCTGGTATCCAAAGGCAGGAATACTTTTGATGCATTGCCGTCTGCAATCTTTTCCAATGATTCCAGGTATTTAACTGCAATCAAGCCATCATCCGGATTTCCTTCATGGATTGCACTATATACCTTTTCGATTGCTGCGGCTTCCCCTTCAGCCCTCAGGATGGCTGCCTTTTTGTCGGCTTCCGCAATTCTTAAAAGGGATTCGGCCTGACCTTCAGCTTCAAGAATAGCTGCCTGCTTGTCACCTTCGGATTTCTTGATTTCGGATTGCTTATAACCTTCTGCTTCCAAAATTGATGCTCTTTTATATCTTTCGGCCTTCATCTGTTTACTCATTGCATCAACGATATCTTGAGGAGGTTCGATTTTCTGTATCTCAACACGGACTACTTTGCTTCCCCATTTGTCTGTAGCGACATCCAAGACTTCACGCAATTCCGCATTGATCATTTCACGGGAGGTCAATGTTTCGTCAAGCTCCAAATCACCGACGATGTTTCTCAGGTTGGTTTGGGCCAGTTTTGTTATTGCCTGATAGAAATTGACCACATTATATGTTGCATTGAATGCATCTACGACCTCATAAAAGATAACGCAGTCAACAACCACTACTGTGTTGTCCTTTGTAATGACCTCTTGAGGAGGCACGTCAACTACCTGTTCCCTCAAGTCTACCTTTACGATCTTTTCTATGAAAGGTATCAGAATGGCCACACCGCTTCCTACGGTACGGTTATATTTCCCTAATCTTTCAACAACACCCTTTTCATAAGGCCTTAATATCCTTACGGATTTTAAACCTATAATGACTAAAACAATTAAAATTAAAATATACAACATCATTTCCATTACCCCTTAATCTATTTTTTTAACGATAAGCTTTATGCTTTCAATTCCAATAATCTCTACCTCATCATCAACATCCAAATTGTTTTCTCCGGTAGCGGACCATTCTTCACCATTGACATTGACAATATAGTTATTGTCGTCACGTTTGCGAATGACTTTTCCGTGTTTTCCTATTAACCTTTCTGCGGTGGTTTTTTTGGTTGGTTCTGGAGTTATCCTGTCTGCAAATCTTCTTGTGGACAGAATCAGCATTAACGATACGATTGCAAAAGCTATAAACTGGACATAAATGTCAAATCCAAGATAGTTTAAAACGGCTGCAACGACTGAGCCTACTGCAAACCATATCAAAATGAAAGTGCCGGTTACCAATTCAAATATAGTGAATATTACAGCAATAAATACCCATATTAAAATATCCATTTAAACCGCTCCTGATTTTTTTAAATATTACTTGTTACTTAAAGTATTTAAATATTAAGAATTGACTTCCTTTTGATGATTATAGTGAATTCCAATGTGTCCGATTCCTAAAATTACTGCCGAAATTATTAGAAAAACATTATTTGCATATATCCCCAAAAGGAAAATGGCCAAAACAGGCAATGTGGCGCCTGGAAGAGGAATGGCCAAGAAGCTTGAATACATGTCTTTCATGGTATGATTGCCTTTGAAATATCTCAACCAATAAAACTCATATATAATCATCAGGAAAAATGCAATGGCCAACACTAATGACCAGCTGAACTTAATAGCTGTTAATAAAACCAAACAGGTAACTAAAACTTCCCCGATTCTCTCCAAAATAAGCAAAAGTCTGTTCTCGTTTTTTGAAAACCTTTCATAATCTTTAGGTTGGCATTTGGACCAGAGGATATTCGGAACAAACAGCATTGCTAAAAAAACTAATCCGACAAATGAAAATCCGAAATCCATATTATCTAACTGTACTTATCCTTAATTTCATTCATCAATTTTAATTTCTTAAAGGCAACGTCTTTTGGAGCTCTTCTAAGACCGCAATCAGGATCCAAAAGCAATTTGTCTTTACCGACAATATCAATAGCTTTGCTCACCAACTCATCAACATCCGAAACATCATCAACTTCATTAACTGATGAATCGACGCATCCGAATCCTACCATTTTATCCTTAAGAAGATATGCATTTTCCTCAAGAACACCCATATTGACATTGTTTCCGGCAAATTCCATGTCCAAAATATCAATATCAAAAGTAGCCAAATCCTTAAATGCATCATTTAAAAGACCGCAGACATGCATTGCCAAAGGAACATCCAAACCATCCTTGATAATTCCGATAGCTTCACGGGCAACTTTCATATCAACCATTCCAGTTGACAGAAACGGCTCATCCACTTGAATGTAGACAGGCTCCACCTTTTTAGCGATTGCATCGACTTCAACCTTCAAACTGTGAGCCAAATCGATAATGGCATCCTCTTTGCTTTTATAGAAAGACTGAATTCTTGAAGAGTGGACAATGGTATTGGGACCTGTAATGATTCCCTTTACTCCTTTGCCTTCAGGAATTTTACCGCCGTAATAGTCAGTCATGACCTTCTTGGCGTATTGCAAATCATTAATGGAAATTTCTTGAGTCGGATTTCTAATCTTTCCCACAATGAATGTGTTTCCATCCTCAATCTTCATTCCAGGAATGTATTTTGTGAAGATAGAAACCATATCTCCCCTGACCTGACCGTCAGAGATTATATCCACTCCGGCATCAAGCTGAGCAATGACGCTGCTTTTGATGGCTTCCTTGAATGGGTCATATGCTCCAAAGCTATTTAGCAGTTTATCTTTAAAATTAGATGGAGAGCTTTCAGAAGCTGGAAAACTCCCTACAACAGTTGATTTCATTTTTTATTACCGGTATCAAGTTTTCTTATTTTTTCAATTTCTTCTTCATCGATTGGAAGCTCCACAACGGAAGTTCCATGGCAAGGTTTTGTGTAAGGTAAAAAAACAGTTCCCTTTTTATGGTCAAATCCTATTGGAATTGGTGGAATTCCAATTACCCTTACGCCTAAAACTTCATCACCGGGTTTAATGTAAACAATATCCTCAGCCTTATAACGGATAATCATAGCGCAGTCCTTAAAACCTGCTCTGGCTGCATGGATTTCATAATTATCAGATTGCTGAAGGTAAGTATCCAAACAGAATGACATGCTATTCAAACTCCTTAATTGCTTTATCAAATTTAACTTTAATCGGTGAAGGATTATGGAAAGCTCTAACTGCAGTGATTTTAGCATTGCTTCCGCTTTCTTCAATCATATTGACAAATTCAGCCACTTCATCAGCATCTCTTGAAAATACCAATGCCAAAGATTTGCATTGTAAAATCTGCTCGAATGTTACGAAAAATGATGCTGCCGCATCCTTGTGAACGAAACCGACCAACAAATCATAATCCCCTTCTTTAATATCTCCTAAAGCTCTTTCCAAATCAACCAAATTAAGATTATAAAGTCCTTCAGGGTCGGATATTCTTACCAGTTTGGAAGCTGCAGGATTTGCTGCAATTGTGGTATCATAACCCATTTTTGTTAATTTGTTGAATACATAAACTGCCATTGGAGTTTGTGATGGGGTTTCGGGACATCCCAGCAATACTAAAGCCTTCATATAACTACCTCTACTCTCTTGATTTAAGTGTGACCACATTAGCTAAAATCAGTGCCCCTACAAATATGAAAGTCAACAGCGCCATACCGTTGATAGATCTGTTGAATACAAATAATCCTATTAATGCCTGTGCACAGAATGCTGCTAATGCTCCAGTTAATAATACTTCTCTTCCCAAGTATTTCTTGTTGTTTTTCTCTCTTTTCTCTCTGTAGATATTCAATATCTTAAAACCGATTAATATTGTTCCAAGCACAAATGCCATCAATCCTACAAGACCTAAGATACCGAAGTCGAATCCCCAACCGAAGATACCTGGAAGCATATAGTCGATTGTATCCTTTTGGTTAACCAGGACTCCGAAAAACATTGGGAAAGGAAGACCGAAGAACAATACGAATTGCATTGGCAAGGTAATGTATCCTTCAGCAAAGGCCGTTCCTTCGGCACCCCAATAGGATGCTTTTGCATTGTGCCCTATTAATTGAATGTTATGCAATACGGTTTTGATACTTGAAAAAGAGTATTGTTCAATCCTACCCATCCTTAAAAGAGGGGAGAAAATTGTCATACCACTTACACGGGCTATAACTTCCAGAAGAACGAAACCTACACCTGCAGCGCCTAAGAATATCAGGATTCTTCTCATGGTAAATACTGATTTTTCCCTGAATGATTTTGAGATTATCAAATAACCTAAGAATAATCCTAATAACCATAAGATTAAAAATGACCTGTGCATTAATCCACCGAATATTGTAATACATCCGATGAATAGAATCACGAATCTCCTAAGAGGTCGTATGTCCACGCCCGATTCCTTCATCACTTTCAGCGAAGCAAGTGCTGTTACAGCACCAAGTAACGCTATCGGTCCAAATGGGTGAGTAAATTCTGCCTGACTTGCAGATATTACGAGAAGTGCAATATCGGCTCCGAAAAGAAGTGTGAAACCTCCCATTAAGAATAATGATAGGAATGTCACTACACTTAATGATAATGGAATCAAGTTAAGACAAAATACCAATGTTACAAATAGCATTAACCCGACTTCTAAAATTAATTGTAAATGGTTTTGAGCAATTAATAACATATTTAAATCACAATCTCTTTTTATTTTTAAAATAAATTAAATGGACTGACCGGGATTTGAACCCGGGGCCTCCGCCATGCCAAGGCGACGATCTACCATCTGAGCTACCAGCCCACAAATAAAATATTAAAAAGTAAATAGCTATATAAGTATATGAAAGTATTACTATAAAAAACTATTTACCATTTTTAGCCAAATCATATAAATTATCTATAATGACCTGGAACAAATCATCAGTTTTCAATTCAATTTCCTCATGAGGATTGACAATGAATTCCAAAGCCTTATGGATAACATCATCAGTATCATGAGACCTGTACATTAAGCCATGATTGATATAATACTGGTCCACGGATAATGTTTCACCAGGATAGCATGAAATGACAGGAGTCTGCAGAAGTGCGGCTTCCCTGTTCATTGTTCCACCGGCACCTATTACCAAGTCGCATTTTTTAATAAGACTGGAAGTGTCGACAGGAGGTTTCAGAATAGAAACGTTATCTATGCCCTCGAATATTTCAGCCTGTTCCTTGAATCTTGGAAGAACCAGGATATTGGCAACATTTTTCAGCTCATCGACAATAGGGGATAGAACTGATTTTCTGCAATCCGCATCCAGGTAAGATGCAAGTGAAGGTTCCGGCCTCATCAGGATAGTTTTCGGATGCTTTAAATCAAGGTTTAACTCATCAAAGACGTTATCATTATATTTGAAACTTTTAAAATGCATTAACTCGGAGGTTCCGTCATAGGAAATGATGGTGTTTGGGTCGGCTCCAAATTTCATTAGTTTCCACATGTCAATAATTCTTGGTGTAATGATCCTGTCGCATAATGGAAGGGTCAATTTATTGGCGGCAAGCGCATGTTCGTTGTCTAAAACGTACAAACTAGGAATTCCTAAACCGAATGAGATTCTAGGAAGTTCTATAGAATGCTTGCTAAGGGCAACATCCACCTTTTCATCATGTATTACATCAACAAGATTATAAACTCTTGATGTGCTTTCCCTTAACTTATCGTATAGGCTTACACCATGTTTTCCAACGGATATGAAATCAATGTCATACATTTCCATTAACTTATGGATATCACCAAACTGCCTGCCTGTAACGATTACATCCTCACCTTCAGCTTCGAGATACTTGATTACATCCTTAAAGAACCTTACATGGGGTGCATTTGAAATATCTATCCATACCTTCATGAAACCACCAAATCAGATTATTTAATTATTTTTTGCTTCTTCAATTGCAGCAATAATTTCATCTAAACCGCAGCCTTTCTTTAAGCTGGATTTGATAACATGAACATTCGGATTTAGTTTTTTAGCATCTGCCACCATCTTATCGGCATCAGCACCAACGGCATCCGCCAAATCCACCTTGTTAATTACAACCACATCTGAAGTTTGGAAAATAATCGGATGTTTTTCTACTGTGTCGTCACCTTCGGTAACGCTTACAACGACAATTCTCAAGTGGGATCCAAGTTCAAAGTCAACAGGACAAATCAAATTGCCCACATTTTCAATGATTACCATGTCCAAATCGTCTAATGGCAAGTCTTCAAGGCCATGTCCCACTAAGTGTGCGTCTAAGTGACATTCTTTTCCAGTATTTAATCCGACGACAGGAACATCATGTTTTTCTATACGTCCTGCATCGAATTTGGAGATTACATCTCCGGCTAAAACACCAATCTTATAATTGGTATTGTCAATGATTTCTTCTATGAGGGTTGTTTTACCAGAACCGATTGCTCCGACAAAATCAACACAGAATATATCATTATCTTCTAATTTATGTAAGTTTTTATGAGCTAATTTCTTATTAGCGTCCATAATATTCTTTGCTACTTCCACATCTGCTACTTGGTGCATATTTTCTCCTCCATTTGTTTAAGCATCATCAGGTTTTTCAATAACTATATTCTTAACAATAATATCCTTACCGTTTAAGGTTTCCACATTAAGGCTATCGCATTCTGGACATTTTACCAAAGGAGCATAATGGTCTTTATCATCCAAAATGGCTTCTCCTTTAAAATCACAATCATAACATTGGATTTCAGCAGGAATGTCTTCAAATTTGATTTCTGCATCTTCCATTAAGGTATTTTCAACTAAAACACCTAAAATGAACTGCAACTGTTCAGGATTAATCATAGCTAATCTACCAACTTCAACGGTAACTTCAGTAACCTCAGTCGCATTATTTTCATTGGCAGTATCCAAAACCGCATTAATAATGCCCTGAGCCATAGATAATTCGTGCATTTTACTACTCCTTATAAAACATTAATATTATAATTATAATCTTGTACATTAATAAAACTATTTAATATTTGAGCAATATCGAAGTAATACTTGATGAAAAAAATTTTTTTAATTAATGTTGATATTAACAACATTTAAATAATTTATAAATTAAATTTAAGATTAATTATATTTTTTTGGAGATAGAGACATGACTTACAAATCTAAATTCGGTTTTGGATGCATGAGGCTTCCGCTAACCAATGCGGATGACCCGACATCAATCGACCAGGAATTATTTAATGAAATGGTCGATATTTACATGGAAAAAGGCTTCAACTATTTTGACACTTCCTATGCCTATCACAATGGAATGAGCGAAATAGCAATGAGAAAAGCCATTGTTGAAAGATATCCACGCGAGTCCTTTAAAATATGTGACAAGATGCCTACATGGGCATTGACTTCACAGGAAGACAACGAAAAATTCGTTAATGAAATGCTGGAAAGACTTGGAATTGACTATTTTGACGTATTTTTCATACATAACATCAATACCCCATGGTTCAAACTGGCTGAAAGCCATAACAGTTTTGAATACATCAAAAAAATGAAAGAGGACGGAATAGCTAAAAAAATCGGTTTCAGTTTCCACGATACATCAGATCTATTGGAAAAGGTATTGGACAAATACGCTGATATCCTAGACGTTGTTCAGCTGGAATTAAACTACCTCGACTGGGAAGATCCGGCAATTGAAGCTCACAAGTGCTATGACCTGTGCGTTAAGCATGGACTCGATGTCTATGTTATGGAACCCTTAAAGGGAGGAGTCATTGTAAACCCTTCCGATGAGATTAAAAATGAGTTCAAGGAGTTCAATCCTGACAAGTCAATAGCCAGTTTTGCAATAAGGTTCTGCGCATCCCTTGAGCATGTCAAAATGGTTTTAAGTGGAATGAGCAAAATGGATGATTTAATCGATAACTGCGATACCTATGAAAACTTTGAAGTATTGAGCGATGAAGAAAGCGAATTCCTCGAAAAGATGGCGCAAAAATTAGCCGAAAGCGTTGCGGTGCCATGCAGCGAATGCGGATACTGTGTAGATGCCTGTCCTGAAATGATTCCTATTCCAGAATACTTCAGTTTATATAATCTAAGCAAAAACCAGCCGGAATCCGACATTTACAGATTATACTTCGATAAGTTGGCTGATGAAAAAGTTCCTGCCGACGAATGCACATACTGCGGAACCTGCCTTGATTTCTGTACTCAAAAAATAGACATTCCCGAAGAGCTGGAAAAAGTCTGTGAACACTTTGAGGAAGGTTTTACCCCTTATGCGGGAGCACCCTAAGAAATCCTCATTTTCAACTGATTAACCATTTCACCATTTTTATTTATTTTTATGGCTTTTCTATAGTATTCAACCGCTTTTGGGAAAAATCCGGAATGATAATATATTAAACCTACCAGAGCCAACGCTTCAGAGTTTTTATCATCAAAATCAAGCAGCTTCTCCAAAAGCTCTAAAGAAGTTTCCAAATCCCCCTGCTCATACAGGTCATAGGCTTCTTCATATAACGCTTCGACATCGTCTAGGGAATTGAAATCAGAACTATCTTCCTTGGTTTTATTTGTCAGCAAAACTTCAAGGTCATTTGCCATCTCATTTGACTTGTCAATGGCCAATGCCTTTTTGGTGAATAACAGCGCAATGTCCTTCTGGTCCTGATTATACAATATCTGAGCCATCAATGCCAACGCCTTAACATGCTTTTTATCATTGGCTATGATATTGTTCAGAATATCCTTTGAAGCGGAGTAATCTCCTTTTTCATATAAATCAAACGCTTCTGAAAATTCATCCTTTTCTTCGATGACTGGATCAACATCAATAATCTCTTCCTTTTCGCCCTCAACATCACCAGAGATTAGCTTCTTCATGTATTCAAGAATGTATTTTGTAGCGTTCTTGTGAAGCGGCTTGTTGTCATTTCCGCATTTCGGTGAGTAGATGCAAGCCGGACAGCCGCTTTTGCATTGGCAGTTATTTAATAGGTCTATTGTGGAGTTCAGCAAATCAACAAATACGTCAACTGCCTTTTCAGTGATTCCAATTCCACCCTCATAACCATCATAAATAAAAATGCTTGCCTCTTGCGTATCTTCATGATAATTGGTGGACAGTCCTCCTATATCAAATCTGTCACACATGGTATGAAGCGGGAAGAGTCCAATCAGTGCATGCTCTGCACCGTGAAGGCCTCCTGCAAAGACTTCCTCCTCATTTGGAAACATGTCCTCCAGAGTGTCCTTAACACTTTTAGGAATGGTGAACCATAGCCCCTTTGTATTGAATTTTAAAGGAGGCAAATCCAGAGGGTATGTTCCGATAGCCTTTGAGAAGTGCATCTTTTTGTATTTGAAGTAATCTTCGCTTACGGTAAGCTCACCGAAGTGAATAGTCAAATCGCCGTATTTTGTTTTGGACAATTTCCTTTTGATGTTAATTTCAGTCTTATTTAAGACCATTGTGTGATAATCCACAGTCTGCTGGGATACATTGACATATCCCCTATTTAAATTAACGCTGTTTACAACATAGGTGTCTCCCTTATTGATTAGAATTGCACCTTCATGGGCTTCCCTATATACCTGAGAGCGCTCCATCGTTTCCAAAAGCCTGCCGTTGTTCATTACTTTGAATTCTTCTGATGAAATCTGGTCTAAAGAATGGTCCATTGCAGGATTATCATCGTAGGGATACATGAAATCACCGTTATGATTTTCAAAGAGATCCTTTTTTAAGACCAATTCATCTATGACATTCTGTGATATTCCGAAGTATTTTTCAGCTTCGCCACGTTTGAGCGGCAATTCCTTTGCGGCACACAGGAGATGGGCTTCCTGAAGAATGGGATTTGTCAAATCGATGATTGCATTTTCATGAGGCTTATCAAAGAAAAATTGAGGATTGTTCATGAAATACTGGTCCAATTGATTTTCAAAAGCAATTAGGATAGCTATTGACTTTTGATTGCTTCTTCCGGCCCTTCCTGATTGCTGCCAAGTTGATATCATTGTTCCGGGATAGCCTGAAATGATAACCGCATCAAGTGAACCTATATTAATTCCCAGCTCCAGTGCATTGGTGCATGTAACACCCAGATATTTACCGCTTTTGAGGCCCTCTTCAATTTCACGCCTCTCCTGAGGCCTATAGCCTGCCCTATATGCTGCAATCCGGTGGGCCAATTTCCCTTTGACCTGAGTCATGTCCTTTTTAGCCCACATTGCAATCAGTTCGGTGGTTTTTCTTGAAACCGTAAAGCATAAAGTCTGGATATTCTTCAGCATCATGTACATGAATATGTTTTCAGTTTCCATGTGCACAGACGGCGCATTCTGCGTGTAGGCCTTGTTTCTCACATAATTCTTAAATGGATTATATAAGATGAAGTCCTTCTCTCCGCTGGGTGAAGTGTCATCATCAACTAAAGCAAAATCCTCTCCGGTTAGCCTATTGGCCAATTCCAACGGATTTGCAAGTGTCGCTGAAGATAATATGAACTGAGGATAAGAGCCATAGAAATTAGCTATTCTCTTTAATCTCTTTATTAGAAAAGCGACATTTGAGCCGAACACTCCCTTGTAATAATGGGCCTCATCAATGACTATATATCTCAGGTTCTTGTAAAACCTGGACCATTGGTGGTGCCATGAAAGAATCAGGTGCAGCTGATAGGGGTTTGTCAAAACTATCCTTGACTTTTCGCGAATCCCCCTCTTCTGGTCTCTTGGAGTGTCTCCATCATAGGTTCTTGGGTTGATTGTTATGTCAAGCTGCTCTTCAAGGTTTTCAAGAACATGCAGCTGGTCATTGGACAGTGCCTTTGCGGGATAAATGTAAAGGGCAGTCGCATCGGAATCTTCAATCATCGTTTCCATAATCGGCAAATTGAAAGCCAAGGTTTTTCCGGATGCTGTGGGAGTTGTAATTATTACATTTTCCCCATTTTTAATGGCTTCATAAGTCTCGGCCTGATGGTTATACAGTTTTACATCTTTTGAATTAAGATAATCTATTATTTTTTCATCTAAATTATCAACTTTTTTAAAACTTGCCTTTTTAGCCGGTATAGTTTCAATATGGGCGATGTTTTCCCTGTATCTCACATCATTTTTAAACATATCAATATTGTTGACCTCAGACATAATATCAGCTAAAATTAAAATTAACAATTATATTTTAAGTTCAAATACTATTTAAAGTATTTGCAAATCTAAAAACAGTAAGTTAGAAACAAAATTGTCTCTAACTTATTTATGCATATTATGAAAGATGAAATCTTTCACAAATTAAAATATGATAATTTGCTTTAATAAATGTTTGTTAAAAAATAATTGATTAAAAATAATGAATACTTTTCAAATGCTCTCTACATTACTTTATTAATAACCTAGTTACATAGATTAAATCATATTAGATTTAGAGGGAAAAAATGATTTCATATGAAGAATTTGAAGATATTGTAGTGAATATATTAAAAAGAGATATCTCCTCAAATAAAGATCAAAAGAATGCTATACTATCTCCAAGCAACAAGTCCCTTTTCATTGTAGCCGGGCCGGGTTCCGGTAAAACTACAGTAATGGTTCTTAAAATATTGAAATACATATTTGTGGATGACATTGAACCGAATGCAATACTGGCTACAACATACACCAGAAAAGCAGCTGAAGAGCTCTACTCAAGAGTGCTGGGCTGGGGTGATGAAATCAAGAATCATCTGATGGACAATACTGATGATTTCGACAGGATAATGAAAGTTAACAGAATCGATTTCAACCTGATTAAAATCGGTACGATTGACAGTATAGCTGAAGAATTGTTAAGAGATTATAAGAAACCTGGGGAAAACCAAGCCATTGTTATTGAAGAATTTGTCGCCAAATCAGCAATGATAAAAATCATCATTAAAAATGAAACATATCTAAACACCAAACTTATTGACTACCTAAAGGAGTTGGAAGGGCATGAAAAACTTAATGAGCCATCCAAAATCAGCGAAATACTCCTTAAAATAAAGAATAGAATATACCATGACCAAGTTGACTTTAATGAATTGTATCAAAATACACCTGAAGACAGCGGCCAGCGCATTGCGCTTGAATGCATAAACGAATATAGGGAAGTTCTATTGAACAGAAATACGATTGATTTTGCAATGCTGGAATCACTGTTTCTGAACAAATTGAAAAGCGATGAATTGAAATCCTTCCTGGATGAAATAAAAATCGTTTTGGTCGATGAATATCAGGACACAAATCTGCTTCAGGAAGACATCTATTTCACAATGGCAAAATCCGCATTAAAAAATGACGGCAGCCTTACCGTTGTAGGCGATGATGACCAGTCACTTTACCGCTTCAGAGGCGCAACCGTAGACCTGTTTACAAACTATCCCAAAAGGGTCAGGCAAAGTCTGGGCATTGATGTTGAGGAAATCAATTTAAGAACAAACTACCGTTCAACACAAAACATTATCGAGCATTGCAATAAGTTTGTCGAACTGGACCAGGAATACCAAAAGGCAAGAGTGGAAAACAAGCCTAAAATTATAGCTCCCGATTTTGAAAAGGATAAGATGCCCGTTTTGGGAATGTTCAGGAATAACCCTCAGATGCTTGCGAAGGACTTGTCCATGCTGATAAATAAACTTGTAAATCATGGCGAATGCGAATTGGAAGTCTTGCGTGTTTTAGATGAGGAATATTACAAAAAAGTAAATGGAAATGTCGATATTGCCAAACTACTGCAAATTAAAGAGGAAACAATCAGGGCCGGCAAGGAAATGGATAAGATAAGCCTTAAACTGGACAGCGACTATGGTTCAGCGTCAGACATAGCAATTCTATCATATTCCCCTAAAGAAAACAAGCATGGAAACAACGCATTTTTATACCTATTAAGAAAACAGCTCAAAAGATACCGCCAGCCAATAGAAATATTCAATCCAAGGGGAATTGACCTTCAGGATATCGAGATTGTCGCTGTTTTTTGCGGCTTGATTCTCGAGTGCATAGACCCTGAAGCCGGCATTCAAAAATCAGATAAGACAATTCCTAAATTGGCCATTCACAACATGAACCGATGGAGAGTGCTGGCCAAGGAATATGTAAAAATGAATCCTGAACCTCATGAGCCTATTACATTATCCCAATTCGTAACATCCTGGCAGCTGAGAAAACCTAAAGGCTATGACGAATGGCCAAAAACCGCCAGCCTTATGGAGCTTGCATACAAGATAACAACTTGGATTGAAGAACTTCAGGATGATGTTGAAGGAATCGTATATCTTGAAGCGATTACCAAATCCATTACACAAACAGGATTTTTCAATGATTATCACTCAAATATTTCATTTGTAAGCCCAACTCATGAAAGGGATTCCGTTTTAGAGGCAATATGGAACATTTTTGTGCCTTTATCAACAGGAGGAGTTTCAATTGATGAATCTCTTCTTGAAACATTGCCCGACAATAGGGTAAACGTCTTATCAATCCATCAGTCAAAAGGACTGGAATTTCCACTAGTCATTGTTGATGTCGGTTCCAAATTCAAGAACAACGACATCAGAACTCAAATATTCAGATTTCCAAAATCCCTTAAAGACAACGTGACAATCGAGGATTCCATCAGGAAATACAGCTCATTGGGACAAAGCGACAGAAGTGAAAAAGACAGAAAATTCGATGATTTGACAAGACTTTATTTTGTTGCATTTTCAAGAGCCGAAAGCGTTTTGTTATTGGTAGGCCTCAACAATGCAATTGAAGGTTATAAAACTAAAAACGATCATTTTTACATTCCGAACGTTGCTCTTGGATGGAGCAGGGATGAGGAATATGTCGGATTTAAGGAGATTTATCTAATTTAGGAAGTGTTAATGTGAAGTTACCGTCAAGATCAAAAGCATATATAATTCCGGAATACAGCCTTACAGGCGATTTGCTTTCATTCTTAACATGCAATCTGCAATACAGATACCAAAATAAAGGAACGCTTCCTCCTTCAAAGCCCGTTCAGAGATGGTTTGGGGAATTCATTCACGGCGTTTTAGAGGAAGCTTTCATTCAATGGAAATACAACAATACTCAATTTCCATGGGATTGGAAAGAGGACATCAGACCCATTGAAGACATGATTGACAGTAGACTGCAGGTCAGGGGGCTTTACCCTCACGATGAGGACCTGTTTTTCAGCATCTTAAATCAGCCTGACGGCAATATGACAATTGACGATTTGAATGAGCATGACCACAAGAAACTGGCCAGCGCAAGGGCTGAAAAGGCTATCAACATATGGGGAAAACATCTCTTTCCTTTAATCGATTCTTCAGAACTCTTGATTAAAGGCGTGCGTCAGATGCCCAATTATGATGAAAAAACCAGCAGGTCCAATTACTACGGCATCAACGGTGTTGTGGATGTGCTGACTTCAATGAAAATAAACAGAACACTGGAACAGAGCAATTTGGACAACTATGACAATAAGATCATTAACTTTCTAAAAAAGGATTCCAATTTTCAAAAGACAATCTCCCAATACAACGAGGGGGACGACTATGAAATAATCATTGACTATAAGGGAATGAAAAGACCTCCTACAGCGGTGATTAACGAAAAAACTGAGGACAAGTGGGAAACCCACAAGCAGCAAATCCTAACATATTCCTGGCTCAGGTCAAAACAGGAAGACTCAAAGCCTATAGTTGCAGGAATAATTTTTTATTTAAATGAGCTTGTACCGTCCAAAGAGGACCTGGTGCTAATCAAAGATGAATTGAACAATGGCCTTACTGATATCGGCAATGAATATGAACACGACGTTGACCTAATCAACAACTGGGAAGAAGAGGATAAGGCTCCTGATTTGAGTGATGAGTTTAAAATAGCAAGGTCCATCAGAATCATTAATGTTGATGAAACGGAACAGGAAAAAGCTCTTTTGAAATTTGATAGTGTTGTGGCAGATATTGAAGAGTCATTGATTAAAGAGATTAAGGGATGTAAAATTCAAGATGCATGGAAAGCGGATTCAGATGAAAGAACCTGCAGCGCTTGCGATTTTAAAACATTCTGTAAAAATAACACTGTTAATGCAAAAGACTTTAAAATTCCTTAATACAATATAATAATAGGCGATTGTATGACTAATTTAGAAACAAACAAAAAATACTGCGAAGTAATTGAAAGTAAAATTAAACTTGATGCAAAACCGGTAGCCATGAAACTAATCAAAACCCCTGAAGATTTGCCTGAAGGTTACGATTTGATTGATGAAAAAATCAGACACTGTGAAATGGTTAGAAAAGCATCATTAGGAAGTAAATTTTACTCAACAATTGAGGAACAAATGTGTTTAGGAGGAGCAGGCGCCATTGGACTTAGAGACATGCCTGAGAAGTTAGCTAATGGTGAAAAATACTTTTCATTAGGCAGATTCCAAGACTTGGAAACCGCTAAAAACCTTACAGCCAAACTATCCATCATCAAGGATATCCACTGGGGAATCATTTACGCACCTTTGGATGAGGCTGACTTTGAAGCTGATGTTATCGAAATCATAACCGAACCTGTTGGCGGAATGAAGCTTGCTCAAAGTATCGTTTACAAAACAGGTGAAAAGATTACTCCTTCATTTGCAGGTATCCAATCATTGTGTGGAGACGCATTTGCAAACCCATATCTATCAGATGGTGTGAACTTCACTTTAGGTTGTGACGGCTCCAGAAAAGCGGCTGACATTAAAGACAACGAAATGACTGTCGGTATTAGTAAAGCTAAAATCGAAGAAGTTATTTCCGGTTTGGAATCAATCTAAAAGTGCTAAATAATCATCATAATGATTGATATTTAACAATTCTTTTTTATTTTTTTCTTTTATTCCATAAAACGTATAGCCATCAGCAAAAATTTTTCTTAGAATCGGATTTAAGTTATCATCCTCATTTTCCAGATATCTCATCAGATTTTCACGGGGCGCTACGAAAGGCATTCCCAATCCTTCTGCAGTATCAAGCAATCCGGTTTTTCTTCTTCTTAAAATTGAAATTGTTTTATAGGGATCATCCGAATTCTGACTTACTTCAATCATTTTATTAAATGTCTCGGTTGATACGGTTGGCTGGTCAGCTGTTATGCACAGGGCAAAGTCTGAAGCGATATTTGAAAGACCATTGTAAAGTGATACTGATAAACCTACATCAACTGGATCATTAATCACGAATTTTACTTTATCTTTGTAATTATCATAAATAGCTTCTTTTATTTCACTAGCATAATGGCCAAGTACCACAATGCATTCATCTACATTTGTGGATAATGCATTATCAATAGTTGTCTCAATAACAGTCTTTCCCTCAAACGGAAGAATAAGTTTATTTTTTAATTCGAGATTTCTAGAAAGTTGATCTTTTCTCATTCTAGAATTTTTTCCGGCAGCTGTTATAATAGTTGAAATTGACATAAAAAAAGTAAAAAAAAGGATATATTCAGTTAGTCGGAATATATCTTGTAACTTGTGCGTAAACACCCATACCGGTTCCTGAACCTTCAGTCCACATATTAATCCTAACCGGATAGTCATGAGTATTTGTCACTGTAATATCTCTTGCAGGGTTATATCCGAATAACACTGCATTTTCATCCCAGGTCATACCAGTAGGCAAATCGAACCCTTCAGATGTGACTGCAGCCCTTAAAGCTCTAGCAGATGGGCATACTCCATGTGCTGCACTTCCACCAGGAGCGGATGCGTCATTAGCAGATTCAAAGTAAACATAATCTTTACCACTGCCTGTTGAATTAGGAGGTATGATGGTTCCGTTCCATGCTTCAACAAACTGTCTAGCATTGACTTCCCTAATGGAGTCACCATATTCAGGGTGAGAACCTAAAGAAGTACCGTAAACTTCACCGGACTGTTCAGTGTAATTTCCTGAGTATAAAAGAATAGGAGAACCTGTAGGATATTCAGCTGCATAATCCACTACATCCTGACCGAATATTACCGGAACATCAGAAGAGCTGATATTGTTCCTTCCATCGGAAAATCCAACCATTCCTTTTTCCAATGTGAAAATAGAACCAACGGATGCATCATAATTATACCAACTTCTGATTGTATCATTATTGTAATACTCATTATGATAATCTAAATCTTTTATTCCATCAACAGGAACGGATTTGATAACAGTACCGTTCTCTACAACATCAACACCATTTTCAGTTTTAACTAACCATTTATATGGAGCACTATAACCCCATACATAATTATCTGGAGATTTAACAGCCAGTTTATCTCCCTCAAAAGTCAAAAATCCAGGCCCGTCTACATCAACTACATGTCCATAAGAGTCAATACCTTCACTGGATACTGTAGTAAAATCAAATGGAACAACACCTGTAGCCAAAGACATTAATATACCATGAATATCAAATGCTAATAGTTGATGGGTTAAAAATCCTAAATTGGATAATAAAGGAACTTCAATTTGATCTCTTTGGCCTAAAATGGATTGATTTTCAAACATAGATTGGCCAATTGGAAGGTCATAATCCTCAGTTACGGATTGAGCTGTGTAAGGAGCGCTATTTACTGCATTGAATACAACAAATAATGCACATAGTACAATTAATGCTATAAATATTGTTATTGAAATCTTTCTCCAACCACTACTCATTTAGTACACCTATATTATTAATAATACATAGATAGATATAAAAAAACTAATATAAAAACATTGTTATAATTAGGCTAAATTTTCAGAAATTAATTTAATTCTTTCTTGAATATCAATAATGACATCTTGACCATTGCCACCAATCAGGATTGCATCTTCATGTGAGTACTCGGCCACCAGTTCAATGATTTCATCAAGGGAATTGACAGTTATGATGTTTCCCATATAGCCAAGCGCATTTAGCCTGTAAATTGCAATATCCAACGTATCGTCCAATCCTGGGAAGAGCACAATGACTTCAGGATTATATTTCACTGCAACATCCAGAATGTCCAGCCTATGTATTTCATTATGGCGGGGTGTTCCGATAAATATTGCGTAAAAATCTCTTTCGGATAAGATTGAAGCCAATGCATCGGAATTATCTGTTTTTCCAACATAAACAGATGCATCATTGATTTTATAAACATCCAAACGTCCCTGAACTGCGTTGAAATTGGAGAGAGTGGATTTGATAATATCCTTTGATACCTTTAATTCTCTTGAAATTGCAGTGGCGAGGCCTGCATTAAGCAGGTTAAATTTACCAAATACCTTCAGTTCATCCTGATATTCAAAATAAAGAATATTTTTAGAAGCAGCTTCCTTAAAATCAGCGTTAAAATCCTGATTGTACGCGGTGAAAACAGTTTTGTCCTTAAAGAATCTAACCAATGAATCCTTATAATTTGCAATTGTTTTGTGGACATCCATATGGTCATTTCCGATGTTGGTAAGTCCGATCATGTCAAAATCAAATGTATAACGGCAGAAATCAAGAGTCATATCGCACACTTCCACCAAAAGAATGTCACAGTCAGTTTCATTAGCTTCAAGAATCAAATCGTAATAACCTGAAAATCCTCCGCCACCATTGCCTCCGACTAAAACCTTTTTTCCGGCATTTTCCAATATTTCCTTTAACATGTGTACAGTGGTGGTCTTTCCATTTGTTCCTGTTATTCCAATAGTGAAAATATCCTTATGTTTTGTTACAACATCACTTAGCAAATCGCCGTTTTCCAATAGTCTTGTTGCAAATGCTCCCCCATACATACTGGGACTTATAGCTACCGCATCACACTGTTCAATGGCGTAAGGATTGGTAAAACCCAAATCCACAGTAATGTTTTCGCCGACTATGGAAATTGTCTGTTTTTCATCAATCATATTCATTGACAATAAGGGCAAATCCAAACCGGACAAGTCAACGTCAATATTCAAATCAGTAGCGTATACTTCCCAACCATGCCTTAAAAGGGAATTGACTGCTTTTTTTCCTTCTACACCTAATCCAATTACTGCTGCTTTCATAAAAAATAATTCCTTAAAATAATCGTTATATTAAAGTTACATTTTTACAATTTATAAAGATTTTGTAAAACAAAAAATTTTATATAATAACAATAATAATAAAAGCAAGGTGAAAAAAATGTTTGAAGATGAACGAGATGATAAGATTTACAATTTAATAATTACACAGGGCATAGATCAAAACAATGAATATGGCCAGTTTACAGAAAAATTATTCTCAAAAGTTGAATTTCTATGGAAAGAGTCAATGTCAGGGTCATATGCTTCCGCAGGTGAAGAGTTTTACAAAAAAGTAGACAGAATCATAATGCTTTCCGGACTTTATAATGATAATACAGAATTATTTGAAGATTTATTGGCTGCAAGCGAAAAATACGACATTCCAATCGTTCTGGTCAGACCATTAGGCGTTGAAGAAGTTCCTGAAAAATTAGAAGAGAAAGCTGCAACCATCGTGGGATGGAACGCAAACTGCATTATCGACTCTATCAAGGATGCGCCTGAAACAATGTAAAAAAAAAATAAAAAGATAATAATGTAATCTACATTATTACTTTTGAAATACCATTTTCTTTTTCTACTTTAATCAGATTGTCTGCAGCATTTTCAAGTTGTGGCTCATGGGTTACAATAATCATCTGCGGCAATAAAGACATTTCCTTTAATAAATTGATTAATTCATGTCTTCTGGAACTGTCCAAATGAATTGTAGGTTCATCCAATAGGATTGTGTCCAATTCACCATTAGCCATTGCCTGAGTAATTCCAAGCCTTAAAGCAAGAGCAATAGCTATCTTTTCACCACCACTAACCATGCTCATTGATGATTCTCCTTCAGGACCGTAAACGGTCACGTCATAATCATCATCAAGTGTTAAATCAGAATAATTAAAGTTAAATTCATTGAAGAATTCTTTGGTGTATTTCTGGATTAAAGGCCTTGAAATATTCCTTAAATCTTTTTGAATACCATTCTTACTGAATAAGCTTCTTATATGACTTAAAAGATTAATGTAATCTGAAATGTCATCATATTCTTGCTGGAATCTGTTAACTGTATCGATTTTAATGTTCAGCTCTTTAACATCACCAATCAATACCTTAGCCCTTCCTTTAATCTCATGCAATTCAGTGTTGAATGTCTCGTATCTTCTTTCGTAAAGTTCTGAGCGATAAATAATTTGCTCATACTTTTCCTTATCGTAAATTGATGCGCTAATCTTGTTTTTAGTAATATCAATTTGATTGATTGACATTCCGATTTCTTCTTTTACAGAATTTAATCTAGTCAAGAAAGATGGTTTGGTTTGAATAAATCCTTTAAGTTGATTATATTCCTCATTTTTCTTTTTCAAATCTTCAATACGATTCTTAAGTTCAAGGGTACTGATATCACTGCTTAAATGAGGATCTTGTTCGATTGCAAGTTTGATATTGGTTACATGATTATCTATTTCATTTTTAACCTGCTTTAACTTGAATTGGGTCTCGGTTTCACTGCCTAAAACCTCTAAAGCACCATTGGCCTGAATATACAAATCGTGATTTTCCCTGTAAGACTCACGGTCTGATTTCTTATTTGCAATAACCAGTATAAGCTCACCCAATTTATTGCTGATAAGGTCTTTTGACTCCAAACCTTGGTCAATCTTTCTTAATTTGTCAGATTGGTTTTCCAAATGGTGGAACTTATGCTTATATTCAAAGATATGCTTTAACAAATCAAGCAATTTGTCATGTTTATCTTCCAGGGCTTCCTTATTTTCAGACAATTCAGAGACAACTTCCTCATACTCGGAAATTAACTCTGTGTTTTTATTGATTTCAGCAGTATAATCCTTGATTAAACCAGCTTTTTTATTTTCATTAATATCAGATTGACAGACTGGACATTTATTTTCAGCACCATATAATTCCTCTAAAGATTTTTCATTGGATTTGATATTCTGATTGAATACAACAATTTCTTCATTCTTGGAAATTATGTCATCACCTAACTCTTTGATATTTGCTGAAACCTCATCTAAGAAATCATTTGTAGCCTTGTCCAGATGACTTAAATCATCAATTCCATCAAGTGCATCCTGGTCTAAGTCATAATCCTTTAATTTGGCTTTGGAACTGACAAAGAATTTTTGAATATCATTACGTTCATCCTGAATCTCTTTTAGGAGTTCCTTCTTATCCTTTTCAAGCTTGGTCATGCCGGCCAAATCTTTTTCATATTCGACCTTCTGATTATCCAAGCGGGCAATCTCCTCATCGGAATCTAAAAATTTCTTGTAGCCTTCCCTATTATCATCAATTAGTTGTTTTTGCTTGGAAATTGCATCTAACTTCTTATCAATCTCAAGCTCTTCTTTTTTCAAAGTTTGAATTGCATTTACTGCCTTTTCAAATTCAAGGTAGACATCCAATTTGGAAACGTATTTTTCCAATCTGTTACTTAGTTCTTCCGCTTCCCTAATCTTATCCAAATTCTCTTGAATTACCTTTTTCTCATCTTCAAGTCTGGATAAAGTTTTTTCTTCGGAATCCAAGTTAGTTACTTGAGTATCGTAAATCTCCTTTTCCCTTTCCATATTCCTTTTGTTTTCAGAAATTTCACTGCGTAACTCATTTACCTCATTGATTTGCTCTTCAAGTTCATGACCTCTATTTTTAAGTGATGATAATTCATCTCTTTTAACATTGAGCTCTTCGACTAATTTATCTGAGTTATATAATTTCCCTTTAAGCTCTGAAAGCTTATTTTCATAATCATTTATTAAAGGCAACAAGTTTTTCCAGGATTTTTCTAAAGAATCAATGCCCAGCAATTTACCAAGCAACTGCTTTTTCTCGGCGGGAGTCTTATCCACCAACTCTGCAATTTCACCTTGTCTTATGTAAATTGCGTTTAAAAACAGATCTGAATCTATATCTAAAATCTGGCGTATCTCATTGGATACTTCCTTATCCCCAGTGCAAATATGAACATAATTTCCATCAGCGGAAGTTTTCTTATATATTGATGATTTTAAATTAGATTTCTTTTCACGAACTATTCTATATTGTCTTGAATTAGAAGTGAATTCCAATTCTACAGACATTGATTGCGCATTGTTTCTAACTAAATCATCGATTTTTTTGCCGGTATGTTGTTTAAATAAAGCAAAGCTAATTGCTTCCAAGATAGTTGATTTTCCTGCACCATTTTCACCCACGATAACACTGATTCCCTTATCGAATTTAATGGTTGTGTTTTCATGAGACTTGAAATTATTTAGTTTTAATTTAGTGAAAATCATTTTAAAACCTCATCTGCTGTTTCTTCAACATCCTCGAATTCATCTTGAGGTGCGCTTTCATAGTTCTTAGTCTTGTCATAAAATTCAGAATAGAATTGCTCAATCAAATCCATGGACTCATCAATCTTGTCCTTGGACAGGTAATCGTATAAATCAAGAGCCAATTGGTTTACCTCATCACTATTGTAATCTTCCAGCTGTTTTATGATGAGTTCCTTAGGGCCGATATTTGCATTTTCATCAGCAAATATTTCATCAATGCTTTTCTCTCCGGCCATGGTGAATTTTGGCCTAATCATTAATGCCAAATCGCCCAATTCCTCTTTAATAATGTCATAAACAACTTTTGTATCTGAATCAACATCCTTAATTTCCAAATCCAAAATCGGCTTTTTATCAGCGTCTTCAATAAGTTCTTTAATTCCCGCAATGTCGCTTTCCAGATCGTCATATTTAATGGATCTCTTAATGAACTGGCGGGAAATATCAATCTTAACCCTCTTGACATATGGTTTTGGGCCGTCAAAGTCAACTAAAACAAAACCTTTTCCATGTTCATTGTAATCTTTAAGTTCGCTGGTTTTCCAAATTTCACTGGAACCCGGATAAACTAGCTTTCCTTCTCCAAAGTTGTCATTAATATAATTATGAATGTGGCCTAAGGCATAGTAATCAAAATTGTCGGGAATATCTCCGATTTCCAGTTCATAATTATATCCGAAGTACTTGTCAATTCCCTGATGCAAAACCAAAATTGATTTATCATACTTGGCGGCCATCTTAGACAAATCCGCTAATTTAGATTTTAAAACTTTGACTTGTGATGATGGATAGTGTGGTAGTCCTGCAATAAAGACATCCCCTTGTGTATAATTAGTATTGATTGGACTAATTACCTTGAGGCCTAATCTTTTGAATATTACATGTGGAGGAATTGCTCCACTACGCATTACCATATCATGGTTTCCGGCTATTGCATACATAGGAATTCCTGCGCCTTTTAGTCTAAGCAATCCTTTTTGGAAAACCAAAAGCGCATTTGGAGATGGCCTTGCAGTTTCAAACAGATCTCCGCTATGTATTACAAAATCTACTTTTTCTTCAATTATTTTATCTATAATCTTTTCAAATACTTCATAAAAGTCTTTTTCACGTTCAATTAATCCGAATTGACGATAACCTAAATGAGTATCTGCTAAATGTGCAAATTTCATTATATTACCTTTTTTAATTTTTTGTATATAACCAATTTAAACACTTTCTAAAGTATTTAACTGAATAATAGTATATTCCATTGTATATTTAAGAGTTTTCCCAGAGAGCATTTGAAAAGTAATCAATATTGCATTTGGGAAAGAAAAATTCTTAAAAAAATAATTAAAAAAAGATGGGATTAGTAATCATATCCCATATCTAAGGTTTCCTGTTCTAGGCGTTCAATCTCTTCAGCTTCCTTTTCTTTAATGTTTTTGAAATAGGAAACTATATCCATGTCATCACCATGGCGACGGCCTTTAAACTCATCGATTTTGACCAGAGTCGGCACTTTACTCATATTTCCATACTATTAAGTCTATTTTAAACCTGACCAGCACACTTGCGACATATTCATCAACTTGGCTATTTCCATACTATTAAGTCTATTTTAAACCAGGAAGCCTAAAAGCATTGCCTATAAATCATATATATTTCAATACTATTAAGTCTATTTTAAACTCTTCGGATACTGCCGAAAATACAACACCCAAGCCCATTTCCATACTATTAAGTCTATTTTAAACTAACGAATGCTATAGCTAAAGCATTGGGCTTTAAAGGATTTCCATACTATTAAGTCTATTTTAAACACAGTACATT
>JAUNXN010000063.1:4929-8997 GCA_030539795.1 Methanobrevibacter sp. | reverse complement strand
TTATACCCTATGAGCCGTGCGCTCTAACCAGCTGAGCCACCCCGGCATCTAACAAATATATATATTTTAATCATTACATTTAAAGTTTTTGTTTTTATGGCGTTTTTTTATAATTTTGTTAAAAAATCGAATAATTTAAAAGGCCATGAAATATATACTATTAATAGTTATATTTATAGGAGTAATTTTCATGAGTAAAGTTAAAGATATGGCTTTGGCACCGGAAGGTGTCAGAAAGATTGAATGGGTTCAAAAACACATGCCTGTTTTGGAACACATTAAGCAAGAATATTTGGAAACCCAACCTTTCAAAGGAATCACTATCGGTTCATGTTTACACTTGGAACCTAAAACCATCAATTTAGGTTTGACTTTAATGGCCGGTGGGGCTGAAGTCGCAATGACCGGATGCAACCCGCTATCCACACATGACGACGCAGTTGCAGGAGCAGCTGACTTAGGATTGAACGTATACGGTTGGAGAGAACAGGACGATGAAGAATACTACCAAACAATCAATATGGTGCTCGACCACAAACCGGACATAATCATCGACGACGGAGCAGACATGATTATGGTGCTTCACAACGAAAGAAAAGAACTCTTAAGCCACATCAAAGGTGCTTGTGAAGAAACCACAACAGGTGTGCACAGACTTCAGGCAATGCACGCAGACGGCGCATTGAAATTCCCGGTAATCGCCGTTAATGACGCTTACACAAAATACCTGTTCGACAACAGATACGGTACAGGACAATCAAGCTTCGACGCAATCATGGGAACAACCAACATGGTAATCGCAGGTAAAACCGTAACCATAT
The DNA here is from genome assembly GCA_030539795.1 of Methanobrevibacter sp. Classification (GTDB taxonomy): domain Archaea; phylum Methanobacteriota; class Methanobacteria; order Methanobacteriales; family Methanobacteriaceae; genus Methanocatella. The sequence continues at coordinate 8,176 of JAUNXN010000063.1, read as the reverse complement.
GCGGATACGGTTGGTGCGGTCGTGGATTAGCACTCAGAGCAGACGGTCTCGGTGCTGATGTTATCGTAACTGAAGTTGATCCAATCAGAGCACTTGAAGCAAGAATGGACGGATACAGAGTAATGCCAATCCGCGAAGCAGTAAAACAATCCGATCTGATTGTTACAGTAACCGGAAATGCAGACATCATCTCCGGCGATGACTTCAAATACATGAAAGACGGATGTATGCTTGCAAACTCAGGACATTTCAACGTCGAAATCAACAGGCCTGACCTTGAAGCAATCTCAACCGACGTGAAAGAAGTTCGTGAAAGTATTGAAGAGTTCACAACCAAAGACGGACGCAAAATTTACCTTTTAGCAGACGGTCGTTTGGTGAACCTATCCGCAGCACGTGGACAAGGACACCCTGCTGAAATCATGGACATGAGTTTTGCCGTACAGGCATTATCCGCAAAACACATTCTCGAAAACGATTTGCCGGTAGGCGTAACCAAAGCGCCTGATGAAATCGACTACAACGTAGCAAACATGAAACTGAAAGCTATGGGAATTGAAATCGATTCATTAACCGACAAGCAAAAAGCCTACATGTCAAACTGGCAAGAAGGAACATAGATTCCTTCCAATTTTTTTATTTTTTTATGTCTTATTTTCGATACATTGACAACGGTGAAGGCCCTACTAAACTGTTTATTGGGGGACTTCATGGAAATGAAGGCGCAACATCTGTCAAATTTCTCAAAAGGATTAGGGAAGATGATTTGTCGCCCGGACAGTTCTATTTTTATAATTTTGATAAAACGCCATATATCTCTACAATCAAAAAGGAATTTTACGAGTCCGATATAGGTTTAAAGGTTTTGGATTTGATTGAATATCTTCAGCCGGACTTCTATACCGAGCTGCACTGCTATAACCTTAAAAACTATGATAAGCTGACATCAATGGAGAGATATAAAAAAACAGGCATTCCGCCACTCATTAAATTGGGAAATCATGTTTTGGTTTCATCCGTTTCCCCTTTGATTAGGATGACGTATTTTTCCACGGAAACAGTTTGCAAAACCTTGGAATTTCCCTGCATTGAAAAGACAACTCCTGAAATGGTTGAAAAGTATGATTTTGATAGGGATTTGGCTGTTGAAACATATGAAGGACTGCTTAAGCTAATTTTGAAATCCCCTTCTAGGGAGTATTTTGAAAATGAGATGATGAAGGACTACATCGATCAGGTTCATTTGGCCATGAGATATGCCGAAAAGGTATTCGGCAAGGATTTCCCGCCATACTAGAACCATGCATCGAGACTGCCCTGTGATGAACTTAAGTTTTTAAGCTTATCTGACGCTTTTGCCACACGGTCTTCGGAAAATCCGTGTTCATAGCATAAAAATTCGATTATCTTGTCTTGCTTTGGCTTTTCCCATTTGATTTTATAATCTGTATTGACGTTGTGGTTCAGGAATATTTCACGAACCTCGTCCAGGTCATGAGTTGATTCCTTTTGGAGTTCAGCTATCTTTTCCTTCAGCTGGCCTTTGTGGGCTAGCTTAAGTGCAGTTTTTGCACCCACGCCCTTGAGGCCTTCGCAAAAGTCGGTTCCAATCAGGATCCCCATGTCAATCAGCTCTTCCCTTGTAACGTCAAGCTCTTTTAAGACCTTGTCAAGTTCATAGAATTCAAGGTTTCCAAGGTTGGAATTAACTGCAAGGTTTCTTACAACCCTTTTTGCTCCAAACAATAGGCAATCGTAATCCTGTGATGCGACCGCATATGCATCGCCCTTCTGGACAAGGTATGCAGCCTGGGCTTCACCTTCTCCTTTTGCTTCAACATATGGAATTCCCATTAATGTCAATAATTTTTTGGAGGATTCGATTATCTCAGGAGATAGCTTTGAAGATCTCATTGCAAATTTGCGCGCCTTTTCGGTATCTCCTGCGGCCAGCGCATCCTTATAGATTCTTTCAGCTTCGTCTCGAACTTCCCTTCTTTTGGCTTGGGTTTCGCTTTTAAGTTCGGGTGCTTTTCCATCGAAGATATAGATTGGCTTGATGTCCTTTTCAATCATTGAAGAGTTTCTGTACAGTATTCCACTTAAATGGGAAGTGATGTTACCGTTTTCATCGGTCAGCGGTCTTCCGTCTCTTTGCCTGATTGTTGATAAGAACTGGTAGAGGGTATTGAACGCATCAATGGAGACGCTTCTTCCTTCCAGGTCTTTAAAGCTTATGGATTTCGGTTCAACTATATCTTTTAATTTAACACCCATTTTCAACACCTATATTTCTGAAAAATAGCTTACAGGAAACATTTCCTTAATCCACATCAATATCTCATCGTTGTTGATGATGACATAATCACGTGCCAAAAAGTCCTCATCGGTTTTGAACAGGTCTTTTAACGTGTCATTTGGCTTTTCAATGAAAATGTTCCTGACTTCCCTTCGGGATTCAATTTTATAATTCTTTAAAATTCTGCCGATTGGAATATCCGCCCTAAGCAGGTCTGCACAAACCTCTTTGGAGCATCTGCCTAACGGCACATGGGAAATGGCATAGATTAAAGGCTGGTCTCCCTTATGCATTATGACTTCCCTGAAGTTGATTTCCTCACCGGCTTTTACATTCACTAATTTCGCATGCTCTTCATCTGCGTTTTCAAGGTGCTGATCCAGAGTATCCAAATCAATCTTACCATATAAAACGTCTAAGATTGCTGTGATTGATCCGTCTGTAGTTAATAGAATTTTCTGGGTATTTGAAAATGTCTGACCGTAGTCACGTTCCAGGTCATTCATTTTTTCGATTAGTCGTTTGTTTGCTTCGTTTTTGTTTTGTGTCATTTTAATCACTATAAATCTTTAGGATTAGTAATAACTCCGGTAATTGCTGAGGCAGCAACCACTTTTGAATTAGATAAGTATACAGATGAAGCAGGGTCTCCCATTCTTCCTTTGAAGTTTCTGTTTGTAGTTGAAATGCAGGATTCCCCTTCGGATAAGACTCCCATATGTCCTCCAAGACATGGTCCGCAGCCAGGATTGCAGATAATGGCTCCGGCATCTATAAATGTGTCGATATATCCTAGATGCATGGCCTGCTTATAGATTTCCCTTGAAGCCGGAAGTATGATTAATCTGATGCTGTCGCTAATTTTGTTGCCTTCCAAGATTTCACAGGCATCCTTCAAATCGGAAAGCCTGCCGTTGGTACATGACCCGATTAAGCATTGGTCTATTG
>JAUNXN010000063.1:0-4829 GCA_030539795.1 Methanobrevibacter sp. | reverse complement strand
TTCAAATCGGAAAGCCTGCCGTTGGTACATGACCCGATTAAGCATTGGTCTATTGCGGTTCCCTCAATTTCTGAGATGTTGCAGACATTGTCAACATCGTTAGGGCATGCAATTTGAGGTTCCATATCGCTAATGTCAAAGTGCATCTCCTTGCCGTAGACCGCATCCGCATCAGATTTTACAATATTCAATTCGGATTCCCTTTTTCCGGTCCTTTGGCAAATGTAGTCGATTACCTCTTTGTTAGGTTCCATAATTCCGTTTTTGGCACCCATTTCAATAGCCATGTTGCACATGGTTGCCCTTCCTTCCACTCCCATGCTTTCTATTGCAGGTCCGCAGAACTCAGCGGTTTTATAGGTGGCGCCGGCAATTCCGACTTCGCCGATAATGTTCAGGATAATGTCTTTCGGTGCAATATACGGATTCAATTCACCGGTTATTTCCATTTTGATGGCTTCGGGAACCATGAACCATGTTTTGCCGGTTGCCCAAACCATTGCAAGGTCAGTTGCACCCATACCTGTTGAAAATGCTCCAAAGGCACCGTAGGTACAGGTGTGTGAGTCGGCGCCCACAACGACCATTCCCGGTTCGACCAGTCCCATTTCGGGAACGACCTGGTGGCAGATTCCTTCGCCGTGAATGAAGTTTTTAGTAATGTTTTGAGTTTTGATGAAGTCCCTGCAGACCTTTTGGAATTCCGCAGATCCGATGGTATTTGCAGGAATGTTGTGATCGAATATGATTGCAATTTTTTCAGGGTCCCACACCTTATCTGATACCTTTTCAAAGGTTTTGATTGCTGGTGGGGATGTCCCGTCGTGTGACATAGCAAGGTCAACCGGAATTTCAATTATTTCTCCGGGTGTTACTTCATGACCTGCCTTTGCAGATAATATCTTTTCAGTAATGTTCATTTTCATCTATTCCTTTTTACTGGTTTTTTTAACGATTTCCCTGAATACTTGGTCGTTTATGTATTTTCCTTCTTCCCTTGATTTTTTGACTTGCTTTACAATTTCAATGAGCTGTTCATCACTGACGTCAAGTTCACATTCGTTCAGTTTGGCTCTGACTGCTCTGCATCCTGAATGCTTACCTAAAACAAGCTGTCTTTTCTGACCGACCAATTCAGGAAGATATGGTTCGTAGCATAAAGGTTCTTCAATAACTGCATCCACGTGGATTCCGGATTCGTGCCTGAATACATTGTTTCCGACAATAGGCTTGTTGTAAGGGATTGGAAGTCCGCTTGCTTTTGCAACCAAATCAGAGAGTTCCTTGATGTATTTTGTCTTGAATCCGTAGTCTTTTCCGTATAGGATTTTCATTGCCATGATAAGCTCTTCCAGTGATGCGTTACCTGCCCTTTCTCCAATACCGTTGACGGTTGTTGAAACGGCTTTTGCACCTGCCAAAACACCTGTGATTGAGTTGATTACTGCCAGGCCGAAGTCATTGTGCAGATGCACGGCGATGTCAATGTCGATATCCTTAACGAGTTCCTTGACCAGATAATCGATACCCTGTGGTGTGATTGCACCGGTGGTGTCTGCAATGTGAACTCTGTCGGCACCGCATTCCTGAGCTTTTGAGTAGATTCTTTTTAAGAATTCAATGTCTGTTCTTGTGGCGTCTTCCGCTGAAAATGCAACAAACAATCCATGGTCTTTGGCATAATCCACGGCGGTTTCACATAGATTGATTGCATCCTGTCTGGTGATGTGCATTTTGTGGTCCAGGTGAATGTCGGAAGTTCCGACAAATGTAATAATACCATCCACATCACAGTCAAGCGCCGCATCAATATCCTCCGGCTTTGTTCTGGTCAATCCGAGAATTGTGGCATCAAATCCTTCATTAGCAATTGCCTTAACGGATTCCTTTTCCTTTTCGGAAACTATCGGAAAACCTGCTTCAATCTGATGAATTTTGAATTGATCGAGTTTTCTTGCGATTTCTAGTTTTTCTTCCAAGCTGAAACATACTCCAGGGGTTTGCTCGCCGTCTCTTAAAGTAGTGTCATAAATTGTAATGTCTTCTGGAAATGTTAATTCAGATTCCTTATTATAATGACTTATAAAATATTGCAATATAATCACATCTTTTAAAAAATTAATCTAATATAAAATATATAATGGTGTTTTTATTTATATAGGTTTTCTAATAACTCCAAGTATGAAGTTCTTTCAAAGCCGTCAGTAATGCCTAATCTTTCAAACAAATCAAAAATTGACTTTTGAGCTTCACTGTAGTCTTCTCCGTCACTTAAAGCTATTTCAATTTCCATATACGGCTCCAGTCCTTCGATATCATCAAGGGATATTTCAAAGTTTTCAAAGGTGTAGTACTGCCTGTTCTTTCGCACTGTCCTTACCTTCTTAAAGCCGATCGCTTCAAATATGCCGGAACATTTTTGGGAGTCTTCTATCCCCATTTCGATTTCGCGTCTTGTCTTTGATTGCTTGTCTATTTTCGGACCTTTGTAGGTTATAAAAATGTTGGTGTCATCATTTTCCTTTGTTGTTCTTATTCTCAATGCCTCATCGGTTTGGGCGAAATCCACAACAGGACTGTTAAAGTAAATGTCCTCTTGAAATTCTTTTTTGGTTTTTATTGCACCGATTTTGTCAAGTTTCTCTTCCATTTCACTGAAACTTTCGATTTTTGCTTTAACTTCTACTTCAATCATGTTATCACTAGCTTTCTTCCATTTTAGTGTTAAATGTCTTTAATAATATGCTGATTAGTTTATATTGCTTTTTGTGAAGTGCGTTGAAATATATCCTATAGAACAATGGATATTTGCCTATTCCTTCATTTTTATACCAATTCGGATATTTTCCGCTGACATACTCATCCAATCTCCTTATTGTATCTGCACTGAAATCTGGCCTGAAGCTGAGTCTGTATGCAGTTGCAACGAATATGTGGTATATGTTGATGAATTCCAATTTTGAGTGAAATTCGTCGAAAAGGTTCCTTTCTTTGGCGAAGTTTTCAATGCTTTCGGTCATTTCAAATGTATCGTATTGGCTGTCGTCATATGTATGTGTGCTTGATGTTGGGCTTTGGATATAGTTGTACAGGGACTTTTCAACCACAGAAATCTTGTCTGTTATCATAAGCAGCCTGCCGAATACGGACAGATCCTCACCCACTCGCTTATTTGGAAACTCTATGTTGTTGTCCTTGAACAATGAGGTTTTGTATAGCTTGTTCCATGCTGCGGGAAATCTGATTAAATGGTAAAAATCCTTTTTTATTTTATTTTCGACGATTTTATCTTCATAAACTCTACTGAAATTGCAAATTGCAATGTCCGAATTATTTGAAATCAGATTGTCATACAGCTCTTTGAGATAATCTTTTTCTACATAATCGTCACTGTCTATGAAACAAATGTAGGCCCCTGTTGCCTTTTCTATTCCGTAGTTTCTGGATGAGGACACTCCGCCATTTTCTTTATGAAAATACTTCATCCGTTCATCATTTTTTATTTGTTCTTCAATTATGTTCTTTGTTTTATCTGTACTGCCATCATCAACGAAAATAGCTTCAAAATTTTCATAGGATTGTTTTTTTATTGAAGATATGCATTTTCCTATCTTTTGTTCCATGTTATAACAAGGTATAATTATACTAATTGTATCCATTTATTTTTACCTCTAAACTATTATTATTAGATTTAATGCACATTATATAAATCAATTTTTATGGTTTGTTAAATGATGCATTTTGGATTATTTAAATAGGTTAAATTTAATTTAAAAGTTAACTTAAAATTCATTTTATTTTTTTACAATTTTCAAAAAAATTTTAAATATCATTTAAATAAACATACCTTTATATACTATTTAAATTAAATATTTTATTAGTAAAAATTTAACGCATTTTTTTGTTTTTTTTAAATTTTACTATTCTACTTTTAATAAAAATTGGAGGTTTTAAATTGACCGATGTTGAAATTAAAATTGAAAACATTGTTGCTTCTGCAAGCATTGGTAAAGATATCGTTTTAACTGAGGTATCCGAAGCTTTAGAAGGGGTTAATTTTAATCGTGAACAGTTTCCAGGATTGGTTTTTAAACTTAAAGATCCGAAAACAGCAGCATTAATCTTTAGCTCTGGTAAGCTTGTTTGTACTGGAGCAAAATCTATAGATGATTCCAAATTGGCAATCAAAAAGACTGTAGATTTAATGAGGACTATCGATACTGAAATTCCTCATGAATTCGAAATTAAAATTCAAAACATCGTGGCTTCTGCAAACTTAGAATCCACATTAAACTTAGAAGCTGTAGCTTTAGAACTTGAAGATACAGAATACGAACCTGAACAATTCCCAGGTTTGGTATACAGATTATCAGACCCTAAAGTGGTCTTATTATTATTTGGTTCTGGTAAAGTTGTATGTACTGGAGCTAAAACTAAAAGCGACGCTAAATTAGGTGTCGAAAGAGCTTACGATAGATTAAGTGAGCTAGATTTAATATAATTGGTGGTATTATTGATTAAACTTGTAGTATTTGACTTAGATAATGTTATTATTGATGGTGAAGCAATAGATGAGATAGGAAAATTAGCAAATGTTGAAGATGACATAGCTGCAATCACTGAAAAAGCTATGCAAGGGGAAATAGACTTTGAAACTTCTATTAAAGACAGAGTACAACTTCTCGAAGGAACTTCTATTGAAGATATCGAAAAAGTTGCCGATGATCTTCCATTAATGCCTGGTGCTTGCAAAACCATCAAATGTCTAAAAGATAAAGATGTAGATGTAGCTATCATTAGTGGTAGTTTTGATGTAGTGGCTGATAAAG
>JAUNXN010000062.1 GCA_030539795.1 Methanobrevibacter sp. | reverse complement strand
TCATGAATGATCCGCCACCGTTGGAGTATAAAACATTTGGGAAACGCCAAATATTTCCAAGACCGACAGCGGAACCAATCATCGCCATCATAAATGCAAAATTACTATTCCATTCTAATTTTTTTTCTTCTGCCATTTTATCACATTAAATTTAATAGTATTATTTTTTATTTTTGAAGTTTATATATTATTTGATTATTTTTGCTTAACTCGTGTTATTTTTTGTTAAAAAGTCTTGAATAAATTGCATATTCTTTATCTTTTTAAATGAATGATGTTTGTTTTTTAAAAATAGTGAAAAGTTAATAATCATCAATTAATTATTTTTTGGTTTTGTTTAAAAAAAGGGATTGAGAGTTAAAACTCTCGGATAATTTATGGTTTTAGGCAGGACTTTCCTTAAGCTTCAAGTACTCGTCAATTGCTTCACGGGTGGTTCCAACGACAATCCTGTAGTGGTCGTCTTTGCCGTTAATGATTACTTTTTCAACTTTTCCCTTAGCGATTACGTGCTCGCCGTCGACAACTTCGCCTGCATAGGTATGGGTAAATGAAACGACTTCCTTTAAAGGAAATTCAACGCCTTCAAGGACTTCCACATTTTCAATTGTGTAAAGTGAAGGGTTGTCGAACGCTCCAAGCGCACTTACGATATCGCACTCGATTTTGGCGATTCCCTGAGGTTCGTAAACGGTGTCTCCCCAGGTTCCTTCGATTTCATCATAGTCCTTGGTGGCTAAGATATCAAATAAGGTTCCGTTGATTGTTCCCCTATTCGCTTTTCTGTTTTCATACCATCTGAATTCCTCTTTTGTAAGGCTTTCGTCAAACATTCTTTTGTCATATACGAAATCCCAGTAATCGTTGGTTATTCCTTCAACGGTTATGTGCTTGTCCACCTCTTCGATGTAGACCTCTTTTCCCCGGTGTTCCTTAAAGGCGGCTATTGCCCTTCTGTGGTTGTCAAGACCGTATACTACAAAGTCAAGGTCTGACACATCGCTTTTCTGAAGGCCTGGCAGGATGGATCCTGAAATGCCGAGATGGTCATATGGAATGTCCGCCATGAAATGGAAAAAGTCAGCAACATCCATCAATTTTGCAATCAGTTCAGGATTTTTAACTTCTCCTCCGCTTTCAAAGGTCTCCTTAAGGCCTAAAAGCCTCATTTCAGGTTTGATTATTCTCACAACTTTATCCAATGGAACGCCCATCATTTCAACGTTTGTAACTGTACTGAAATATAGATATTCCGGGTGATTTTCTCTTAAGTAGGTGTATGCCTCTTCAGATCCCACCTTTCTGTATCTTTTGCCGTCCTTTTCACGGTCTCCTTCCGGGTCAGGCACATATCTTAAAAATGAAATCACTCTGTCTTCAGGGTGAATGTAATTGGTTGATGCAAAGTATAAATCGTCACTTGTGTAAATAAAGTCTCTTGTTCTTACTTGTTCCATAGTATTATCTCCTTAAACATTAATTTTAATTTACAACTTAAATTAATTTTTGATTTAATCTTAATATTTAAATAAAATAGTATCTAATAATAACTTATGACTATTACTCATAAGCATGTTGATGAAATATTTGAATATGATGGAAGTCAAATTAATCCGTCATGGGCTTTCCAGGAGTTTGGAATTTACGGTTCTTCAATCGTAACTTGGATTGGCCCGGTTAACATTACTCCAGATAATTTAAAGGATTTCGCAGATGTTGGTTTGGAAATAAAATCAAACCATATGGCAAATTTCATCTGCGAGTTTTTTGACCAGCAACCTCCAAATATGAGGATTGCTTATTTAAGACAAAGACTTTTAGTCATGATTTTCAGAGAGATTCTAACAGAATATGGAGTTCCAACTAAAAGGGAAGGTGACGATATCTTTGTCGAGGACAGAAAACTGTCCATTTCAATAGCCAGCGTTTCCCTAAGTTCCGCCAAGATACATTTTGCACTTAATTTAGAGGATAAGGGAACTCCCGATGATGTGGAAACAATAGGACTATTCGATATTAAGGTAAATGATGAACAGATATTCAATAAGGATAATCTATTGGAATTAATTAATAAAACAGTTTCCAGATTCATAGATGAATTGGAAACAATTGAAAATGATATAAGCAAAACAAAGGTGTTAGGATGAAAATATTGATTAATGGTATTCAATCTAATTTAAGATTTTCCTCAGCCCATATCATTCCGGGCCATGAGTCCTGCGGCTATATTCACGGCCATTCCTACTTTGTGGATGTGGAAATTGAAGGGGAAAGGGCAGGAAAATTTGAATTTGTCGTGGATTTTAAAGATGTTAAAGGCTATACCAAAGCTATTTGTGACGAGCTTGATCACAGATTGTTGGTTCCTGTTTATAATGATTTAATTGAATTCAAGGATTTTGATAAGAAATCCGATTCAATTTTTGATTTAAAAAAGAAACATGCCGTTCATTTCAAAGTCGATGGCAAAGGATATTCAATCCCGGCTGTTGACTGCGTATTTTTGCCGCTTCCTTATACTTCAGCAGAGGAGTTATCCAAGTTTTTCGCGGAAGCCTTAGCCAAAAGGCTGGCTAAAACTTACGATAACATCGAATATGTTGCTGTATGTGTTAATGAGGGAATTGGTCAAGGAGCAGTATATAGGGCCGATATAAAATGAAAGCTCCAATAATTGAGATTTTCTCATCTTTTCAAGGTGAAGGTCTTTTAATAGGCCAAAGACAAATTTTTGTTAGATTTGCAGGTTGCAATCTAAACTGCAACTATTGCGACACCAATGATAGTAAATCCGAAAAGTCAGGAAAGTTGATGACTCCCGAAGAGGTTTCTGAAGAGATTAATGAAATTTTAACTCCTGACTGCAAAGCCATTTCATTTACTGGAGGTGAACCAAGTTTATATCCTGACTTCATCAATGAGGTCAGCAAAAACTTTAATTTAAATATCATGCTTGAAACCAATGGGACTTTACCCGACAATATTGATTTGTTAAATAAATTAGACATTGTTTCTTTGGATATTAAACTCCCTGAGCATTTTGATGGGGATTTTGATGAAGAAATTTTTTTAAATGAGATTAAATCACTAAACTTATTAAGGGAGAAGTCCATAAATGTATATTGTAAAGTAGTTATATTGCCATCAACAAAAATAAAGTCATTTAAAGAGGTAGTTGAAAAATTATCAGAGAATATTTCAAGCAAAAGCAACCTTAAAATAATTATCCAACCTTCTAGTCCTTTAGGAGAATGGAAAGACATTAATTTTAAATTATTTGAATTTTCCGAAGTTGTTGGGCAATATTTTGAAGTTTCCACCATTCCTCAAATCCATAAGATTTTGGATATTGAGTGAATCTTTTTGTTTAGATATTTTGATTTTGTTTTTACGATGTGCAATGGTGAATTGAGGTGTGTAAATGAAAGATAAAACATCCATTAATAGAAAATCAAATACAGGCGCAGTTGAACATGAAACCAAAGTTCATGATAGAGAAGGAGACATAATGGCTATCGCCACTAAAGATGTTATTTCCATTCCTCCTACAAAATCTATCAAGGAAACTGCTAAAGTAATGATGGAACATGAATTTAGAAGATTACCAATCACAGATCCTGGTTCTGGTAAATTATTGGGTATTGTAACAGTAATGGATATATTAGATTTCTTTGGTGGAGGAAAAAAATTCAACATTATTGAGAAAAAATACGAAGATAACTTCTTAGCAGCTATCAACGAACCAGTTAGAGAAATCATGACCCGTGATTTAATCACTCTTTCCACAAAAGCTTCTATTGGCGAAACCATTGAAACTATGATGTCTCACCAATTAGGTGCTATTCCTCTCGTCGATGCAGATTATAATCTTGCAGCTATTGTAACTGAAAGAGATATTGCATTATCATTAGCAGGTATGGCTGGCAAAGAAACCGTACAAGATTATATGAGTGCTAAAGTATTCACTACTACTCCTGGAACTCCTCTTGAGGGAGCATGCAAAATCATGGTTAGAAATGGTTTAAGAAGAATTCCAGTTATTGGTGGTGAAGCAGATATCTCAAAAGCAGCTAAAAAATTATTAGGTATCTTAACTTCTACTGATGTTATTAGATTCTTAAATGCAAAAGAACTATTTGATCATTTAAACTCTAATTTGGCAACTGACGTATTGAAAACCAACATTTCTGAAATTATGGTTAAAGAACCAATTACAATCCCTCCAACCACTACTATTGGAGAATTATGTGAAATATTTTCAGAAAAGAATATTGGTGGAGTGCCAGTTGTAAAAGATGACCGTGTTGTCGGTATCATCACTGAAAGAGATGTATTAAGAGCAGTTAAAAGAATATAAAAACACAATAGGAGATGATAATATGCAAATTAAGAATTTGATGTCAGAGGATATAATTACCGTAGACAAAGATCAAAATCTCTCTGATGCATTAAAGTTGTTCCGTAAACATAATGTGTCCCGTCTGCCGGTAGTTAATCACAAAGAACTGGTTGGAATCATATCCGAAAGGGATATCGCTAAAAAACTCGGTTCTTCAAAATCTGAAAGCATGCCTGCATCAAGATTCCATATTTCATCTGTAATGGTAAAAGATGTAATTACAGTTCCTGAAACAATGCAATTAGGTGAAGTGGCAAAAATAATGTTAGAAAAAGGTATTGGATCCGTTCCTGTCATGAGAGATGACGAAATGGTTGGAATTGTTTCCAAGGCCGATTTTGTAACTCTTGCCGTTGGAATTGCATTTGATAAAATAGCTGTAAAAGAAATCATGACAAAAGACGTAGTCTCAGTCGCTCCAACAGACAGGCTTGTCCATGCAAGAAGACAAATGATGGACGCCAATGTTGGAAGATTGCCTGTCATTGATGATGAAGAACTTGTGGGAATGATTACCTCTAAAGACTTGATGAGGGCATACATCGACTTTAGAAAAAATGTTCCTGAAAAATATCAAAAAACTCAAATTAAAGAGATTTTTGTTGAAGACATAATGTCTTCCAATCCATCTTATGTTTCAAAAGAAATGTCAATCACTGAGGTTTCTAAAATAATGATGGAAACTGGATACAACGGTTTGCCTGTCGTCGAAGAAGGCAAAGTTGTTGGTATCATAACACAAACTGATATATTAAGACTAATTGAAAAATTAGAATCTTAATTTATCTTTTTTTTATTTTTTTTTAAGGAGTGATTCATATTACACTAATTTCTTTTTTAGGTCCTAAAGGGACTTTCACTCATGAAGCCGCAAACATAATCGGTGACGAATTAATTCCTTATTGCACTATTCCTGCTGTTTTGGAAAGTGTTGTTAGCGGAGAATCTTCATTAGGCATTGTGCCAATTGAAAACTCAATCGAAGGGCCGGTGGGGATTACTTTGGATTCTCTAGCCCATAAGTATGATTTGAAGATTTTCAATGAAATCATTATTCCCATTAATCAGAATCTGATTGTAAATTCTGGTGTTTCCATGGAAGACATTGAAGATGTCTATTCCCATGCACAGGCAATATCCCAATGCCAGGAATTCATCAGCAGACATAAGATACAGCCGCACTATGCAGTAAGCACTGCAAGCGCCGCCAAAAGCATCATTGGAGATAAGACTAAAGCGGCAATAGGTAATGTAAAAGCTGCTGAGCTATACGATTTGGAAATTCTTGAAGCCAATATTCAGGACACTGATAATAATGAAACAAGATTCGTTGTCGTTTCAAAGGACTATCATGAACCTACCGGAAACGATAAGACATCAATTATTTTTTCCATCTATGAGGACAAGCCTGGTGGCTTATACAAGATATTGGGCATTTTTCAAAAAAACAATATAAACTTGACTAAGATTGAGTCCAGACCTTCCAAAAAGGGATTGGGAAAATATTTGTTTTTCGTTGACTTTAATGGCCATTTGGATAGCGATTTGGTTAAGGATATTCTAAATGAAATTGATGAAAACACTTATTTTTTAAAAGTTTTAGGTTCCTACCCAGCATTCAGGTAAAAGTATAAATTACTGTTTTATAATAAATTATATTATAATATTTCAGGGAGGCAAGCAATGCCAGATGATAGGGAAAAACTTCTAAGAATCATGGATAGTTTAGAATCTGATTATCAATCCGGAAAAATCTCTGCAGAAAAATACAGCTATTTCCGTTCCAAATATGAAGATAAGCTAAATTCCATTGATGCACAGGAAGCTACTCGTAGGATAAGATCCATGCAAGGTAAACCGTCTTCGGATACTTCCAAAAAGAAAAAAATCAAAAAACCTTCTCAAAATAAAAAAGAAAAGCAACAGGATTTGGTTCAAAAATATATTATCAATCCTAAGAAGGATGATGCAAGATATAACAAAAAAGAGAAAAAATCCATGGATAGTGGAACTTTTAAACTGTTGATGTTGTTGATATTGGTTTTAGGTTTCACTGTTGGCGTAGGTTATGGTGTTTTTAATTTAGATTTTGATTCCATATCAGATACAAGTTCCGTTGGTATTGTTCAAGATTCCGCATTCCCTGACATTACTGAAAATGTGGTTGCTAATACATCCTACACTAATTCATACAGTTCTTATGATTCTTCTTCATATGATGACAGCAGTGATGATGTTGAAACTACACAGGATTCATCTTATAGCTCAGATTATTCTTCAAGCAGTTCATCATCAAGTTCATCAGACTATTCTTCAAGCAGTTCCAGTGAATCTGGTTCTTCTTATGATAGTGGCAGTTCATCAAGTAGTGGTAGTAGTTCAGAATCAAGTGAAGGAGGTAGTGAAGAGTAATTCTCGCTATTGAGGTGATATCATGAAAAATAACATCTTAAAAAGAAGCATATTGATTATTTCAATTTTATTATTGATTGTTTGCGCATTTTCATGCGTCAGCGCTGCTGATAATAGTGAAATTACAATGGAAACCTTATCAAAAAATGGTATTGTTGTTCACTATCCTTCAAATTGGGGTTATTCTGAGTCCACTTCAAATTATTCTTTCATGGCGCTATCAAAGCTCGATTCAATTGACTCCTTTGGCGTTGGACAAGTCAATATTAATTTTGAAAAAAAGCCGATTGAAGGCGAATTCTACACATTTGTCAATGATACATACAAGTCAATGCAATGGGACTCCTCATTTGATTTAGTATCTTCCGGAGGGTTAATGGTAAGCAATATCGATGCCGTGGAATATATCTACACTTCCACCGAAAATGGTGTTGAAAGGGAACATAAGGCAGTTTGGTTTGAAAAAGGTGGCCAGGCTTATGTCATGATGTATAGCGCACCGACCGCTGATTTTGAAAATGATTTGTATGTCTTTGATTATATGTTGTCAGATATTCAGGTAACATGATTTTTTAAATAATGAGGGATTTCATGATTGTATTATGTGTTACAGGCAGTATTGCCGCTACAGAATCCATTAAATTAGCTCGCGAACTCAGACGTAATGATGTTGAAGTAAAGTGTTTCATGAGTGAAGCCGCATGTGAAATCATCCATCCTAACGCTATGGAATTTGCAACAGGCAGTGAAGTAGTTACAAAATTAACAGGAAAAATCGAGCATGTGAAATATGCTCAGGAAGATTTAATACTGGTTGCTCCGGCTACTGCAAATGTCATTTCCAAATTTGCTTATAAGATTGCTGATGATCCGATATCCACTCTTTTGATTACAGCATATGGTCATGACACACCGATTATTTTTGTCCCTTCAATGCATGATTCAATGTATAAGGCCATTAAGGAGAATATCGAAAAAATTAAAAATGAGAATTCCGCTATCTTTATCAAACCGAGAATGGATGAAGGGAAAGCTAAATTTCCATCAAAAGAGGATATTGTTCTTGAATCATTAAGAACTATTAATTTACATAAGAAGGATTGATTTTATTAAAGGCAAAAAGATTTTAATAAGTCTCGGAGGGACATATGAGCCTATTGATTCAGTAAGGGGAATAACAAACAAATCCTCTGGAAAAATGGGTTTGGCGCTTGCAAAGGAAGCATACATTAGGGGTGCCGATTTGACATTGGTTGTTGCCAATGTTAGCGTTGAGATTCCATCTGTTTTCAATGTTATTCGTGTAGAGACAAGCAGCGAAATGAATGAAGTTATTTTAAGTTTGGTTCCGGATTTTGATATATTCATATCAACTGCTGCAGTTTCTGATTTTGAATTTAAGGAAAAAAATGATAAAAAAATAGATTCTGATAGTTCTTTATTTTTAAATTTAAAACCAACTACAAAAATCATTCGCCAAGTTAAAAAAGTTAATCCGGATATATTTTTGGTTGGCTTCAAGGCTGAATTCAATATATCACAGGATGAAATAATAGCCTGCGCAAGAAAACAAATTGAACAGGCGGGCACAGATTTGGTTATAGCCAATGATATCTCTAAAAATGATTGTCATTTTGGATCTGATAACAATGAAGTCTTAATTGTTGATGATGAGGTTTTATCTGTTCCGTTAGCGTCAAAAAGGGAAATTGCAAAAATCATTTTTGATGTAATTTCTAAAAAGATTTAAGTTCATATATATTCCACGATTATTTTTATATTTTTTATAACTTTATTTTCTTAATTGTTAATGTAGCTTGTATTAAATTATAGGTTTTTGATTAATCAATCAATTTTATTGATGGATATTGCAATATTTCGATAGGCATTTTCTTAGCAGATATCTCATATTTTTTGGAAAAACAGATTTTTTTCAAAATTATTTCTAGGGGGTTATTTTCTCCATTAGATTTTAACATCATTTTTATTTTCCAATACCAATATGGTAATTGACCTAATATTAATTTCATTCTAATGTTTTTGATAATTTGAAATTTCAGTTTATGTAGTAAATTTGTAGTCAAAAATAAGCTCATTAGAGTAATACTTTTTTAAATAAAATAAGCAAAATCATCTTTGAAAAAAAGTCTTCTAAAAAATAGTATTTTAATAAAATAAGTTCATGCCTTTAGGCTTTAGTTAAATGGAGTGATTAATAGAGTGAATCAACCTAAAGGACGTTTCAATGAACT
>JAUNXN010000061.1:7479-9155 GCA_030539795.1 Methanobrevibacter sp. | reverse complement strand
GCCAATGTCGTTACCCAAGACAATTTCTATGAATTCTTCAACGATGAAGGTTACCTATTGGATTCAGTCGAATTTGATGAGTTAATTTTCAAAGGCGAATTTGAAGACCTTGTTGACCATATTGTTATTGAAAGGCCATTGACCATTACAGGCAATAAGGCTACATTAAACAATATTGGTTTTATCATTGAAGATGATGACTGTACATTAGACAACTTAAAATTTGTCGCCGATACAAATCTGGGAGCATTGATTTTAGTCGATGGAGTATATGGAACAACATTATCTAATTTGGACATTACCTATGATGGCGGCGATGAAGAGGCTGTAGCTATTGAAGTTGAGGGTGATGGAGTTAAAATTTTAAATAACACAATATTCTTTGAAAGTCATGTTCCAGATGATGAGGTATTTGCTATTGGCCTTAAACTAACAGGCTGTACAGATGCATTAGTTGACGGAAATGACATCACAACAAAATTGCCTTGCGTATATTGTAATAATTATGATGAGGATTATTACATGATGGGTTCAGATAAGGTAAATCCTGTAAGAATTAAAGACTGCGCTAATCTTATCTTTACTAACAACAATATTAATTCCACTACAAATGATTATTCTGCAGATTTCCCAACCATTCAATCAATCCAAATCATTGGCTGTCGTAATTCAATTTTAGACCACAACAACATTTCAATGATTGATGAAATGACTCCTGCCGGAATGGACAATTACTTATACGGAATCAACTTCGGATACAATAGAAATGTTACATTCTCAAACAATAACTTCAACATGTCCACCAAAGGTGGAAAAGATGCTGCAGGTACTGCATATGCATTCCAAGGGGTGGAATCTGAAGTATTCATTAAAGGAAACAGCATTACAAGTGTTTCAAATGGTCCTAACTTAGGCATATATGTAGCCAGTATGTTTGGAGGGGATTCAGATCTTATAATTACAGATAACTTCATAAATGTCACAGGTTCTGCTTCATCAACAGGTTCTTGGGCATTGGTGTCAGGTATTGAAATCCAGAACGGCGATGCAAAAATCTACAACAACACAATCTACACCTACAATGTAAATGAATATGATGAGTATGCTTACATGTACGGTATAAGTTACGCTCAATGGATGTATGGAGACCGTTCATTTGACATTCAAGATAATACTGTTTATACAGAAGGTAAATACACAATTTCCGTTATTAATGCAAGCAGCTTCAATGCCGAAAGAAACGTTTTAGTTGCCCATGACCTATCTGGTGACGATTCAATTAATCCAGGCAGTTGCGCAGACGTGACAATTGAAGATAATACTAATGGAAGTAATACTGAATATACTGGCATTATATATGTAAGCGAAACCGGTGATGACAACAACGAAGGTTCAATTGATCATCCTGTAGCTAGCATTGCTCATGCAGTTCAAATTGCAGCTGCAAGAGATAATAAAACATCAACAGTTTACCTGTTTAATGGTGATTATACAACAGAAGCCATTGATATCAATGACGATTTAGGAGTTTCATTATCTATTATCGGTGAAGAGAAAGGTCAAGTTACAATTCATGGAACAGGTAGCTATATCTTTGATGTATATGGTGACAACTTAGTATGGAACTTTAAAAACCTTGACATTGTTGATGTGGATTCTACTGCAAGAACATCAGC
>JAUNXN010000061.1:2665-7379 GCA_030539795.1 Methanobrevibacter sp. | reverse complement strand
TGAGTTTAATCGAATCCAGATCCAAATTGACAATTGTCAACTCAACAATTGCAAATAATGTCATAAACACTTCTGCAAACGGTGCAAACGGAGGGGACAATTTAATTTGGACAAATAATGACAATAGTGACATAAGCATTTCAAATTCCATTATTACATACAACACTATTGTAAAATCTGGTAAAGGCTTATTCTTCAATTCAAAAGGAAGCATTAATGTTGAATACTGTGATATCAGCAATAATGATGTAGGTAGTTTTGTTGGCTCAACAGGAACCATAACTGCCAATAACAATTGGTGGGGAACCAATGACAGACCGGACAGCAAAGTTGACAACTGGGTCATCATGAATGTTGAGGTTGATGATTCTGATTTGACCGAAAACAACAAAGTGACATTAACTGTTGACTTTAACCATGTCAAAACCTCTTCCGGAACTGTCGAAGAGTTGACCGGCGGCGAAATTCCTAAGGATTCATACAGTATTGATTTATCCGCTCAAAATGGTGAAATTACTCCTTCAGCTATTGTAGTTCAAAAAGGAGAAGTGAAAACAGAGACTTTCACAGTAACCAACGTAAATGATGTAATCACATTGAACTGCGATGGTGATATTGTAGAAATCACTATTGAAGGCATTGCTCCATATAGAGGAATTATCTATGTAAACAAAACAGGTGATGACAATAATGAAGGTTCAATAGACGCTCCTGTTGCTAGCTTAACAAAAGCTATTGAGCTTGCAAATGACGGAATCGGCCAAATCATCATTGATGAGGGTACTTATACAGGATTCGGCTATCAGGTAACCAAAGATTTAAACATTACTGGTGTGGGTAAAGTTACTTTAGATGCAAATAATCAAGGAGGATTATTCGCAACAGGATATCCGACTAATGCCAACATGCTCATATTAACTAATTTAAACCTTGCCGGTGCCAATGCTGATTATGGTCAAGTAATTAACAGCTATGCAAATGAATTGGTCTTGAATAATGTAAACATTACAGATAATCCTGGAAGCGGCAGTCTCATCATTCAATCAGGCAAACTCACAGTTGACAATTGTATTATTGCAAACCATAATGGTGGAGCAGTAATTTCAGACTCAAGTTCTGCTCAAATTATCATTAAAAATACTCTATTTGAAAACAATACAGTAATCGACAATGCGGTTTGTTATTTATCCGGATATTCTGGTGATTTAATTATTGAAAACACCCAATTTATCAATAACACTGGTAAACTCGGAATTGTAAAATCAAATAAGAAAATCAATGTAAAAGACTCTAAATTCATTGATAATACAAATACTAACAGCTATGGTGGAGCAATAAGTGATTGCGATGAATTTACCATAACAAACTCTGCATTCATAAACAACAAAGCAGCTAAAGATGGTGGTGCTATTTATATTGGATATAATAGAGATGCGATAATTACAAAATCAACATTCATTGACAATGTTGCCAATACTCAAGGAGGCAACTATCATGGAGATGCGATTTACAATCACGGTAAATTACTTATTAATTACTGTGTTTTATTATCAAATGCTGGAAATTCAGTTATTTATTCTGAAAGTGAACAGGATGTAAACGCTCAATTAAACTGGTGGGGAACTAATGATGACCCTTCATCCTTAAATGGTGTCGGAACTTATGAAGATGACGATTATAATGAAGTGGATTGTGTAATAGATTCATCCAATTGGGTTTACATGAACGTTACAACCAACATGACCGGCGACAGCCTAAATGTCGGCGATAAGGTTGAAATCACTGTTGACTTTACAAATTACATTGACTCAACAAACACTTTAAGACCTTTACTTGACAGACTTCCTGAAATTACAGTATCTGCGGGCAAAGTAAGCCGTTCACTTGATGCAAATGAAGTTACCACTGTCGATGGAATAGCTAAATTTGTTTACACCGCTGATGAAGCTGGTGAATATGCCATCAGAGTTGCTTCCGGCGATGCTGTTGTTGAAATTCCTATTACTGTAGAAGAGGCTGCTGATGAAATAGTTTATGTTGATGGCGCTAATGGTTTAGATACCAATGACGGTAAAACAAGGGAAACCGCTGTCAAAACAATTGAACATGCAGTTGAGATTGCAAACGGCAAGATTATCATCTTGACTGGTGAGTACACAGTTGGATCCTTATTAAACATCACTAAGGATTTAGATATTGCCGGTGAAGGCGATGTTACTGTCAAATCCAATGTTGCTCAAACAGTCACCTATGAGGAATGGGATGACTGGGATGAAGAATGGGTCACAAAAACTAAAACCGTTTACACATTGATTGAAAACAATGCAAACCTTAATTTATCCAATATTAAATTCACTCTCGTTCCTGCAAGCATTAATATGGAGATGATTACCAACAATGCTAATTTATTCATAAACACATGTGAATTCACCAACATTAAAGTAACCTCTTCCAAAGGTGTTATTCAAAACATTAAAACAGCTAAATTAGAAGTTAACGGAACCACTTTCACTGCATCCTCAAGTACCTATGGTGCTATTAACAGCAACGGTGAGCTGTTAGTTAACAATTCCAAATTTGCTGATGCTGATAGAAGTGGTGAAGGAACGGTTTATTCCACTGCAATCACTGCATACAATAGGGCAACCATTGTTAATTCTGAATTCAAAAACAACAAAGGCGGAGCCGGTGGTGCAGTATATGTAATGTACTCATACACCAATAAGGAAAACCCTGTTGTTGAAATCAATAATTGTATATTTGAAGATAATGAAGCTACCGGAACATATGGGGATGGTGCTGCCATAAAATGCAGCGGCAATCAAGTCACATTAACCGTAACCAATTCCACATTCAATAATAACGTTGCTGTCCGCAACGGTGGAGCCATTTATGCACAGGGAACTGTAAATGTCGACCAATGTGTCTTCACAGAAAATGTTGCAGCGACAGCTAATACACTTTACGCCTACAGCGGAACAATCGATATTTCAAATTCAATTATTTTGGATGATGCAACTCCAATTGAAAGATATGAAAGTACTTACTCTGAACCTGCTGTCGTAACAGCTAACGACAACTGGTGGGGAACTAACGACAAGCCTAATGACTATGCCGAAACTTGGGTAAAAATGGATGCTAGCTTTGATCCTGCTAACGCTCAAGCGGGCGATGAGGTGACCGTAACTGCAACATTTGACAATGATAAATTGCCTAGCGGTGTAATTGATGTAACATTCACATCAACAAGCGGCAACTTGAACCAAGTTGTAACTGTTGAAAATGCTAAGGCTACTGTAACCTACACAATCGATGCAAATGATGCGGATATCACTGCAACTTCAGGAAGCGCCAGTGTAGTCATGCCTATTCAGTCTCCTGTTCCTGCAGGCACAATATACGTATCCTATGAAAACGGTGTTGATACTAACGACGGTTTAAGTGAGGCAAGTGCTGTAAAAACAATTGCCCATGCTATTGAACTTGCAGACGCAGGCATCGGTAAAATAATTCTTTTAGAAGGCACTCATGTTCTCAGTGGAACATTATTCCCTACTAAGGATTTAGACATTAAAGGTCAAGGCGTTGCAATAATTGATGGAAATCATGATAGATTTATACAAACCACCGCTGGTCTTAATTTAACCAACATTGAATTCACAAACGGATATTCATCAGGTTCTAATTTGATTAACCTTGCCAGCAGCGGAACATATTTATCTTTAGATAAAGTTAAATTCTATGGCAATTCTGCAAAATATGGTGTTGCAGCTCCTGCAGATAAAAGGTTAGTAATTAACAATTCAGAGTTCTATGACAATAACCTCTTTGCAGCAAATCAAAATTCACTTGGTGTTATTTACTCCAACTCTGCAATTACAACAATTGAAAATACAGTATTTAGAAACAATATCGCACAAAAAGGTGGTGCAATCTGGGCTAACAGAGCAACATCCGCTACAATCGGTGGTTTTGTTGATATAATCAACTGTACCTTTGACAGCAACATTGCACAAAACGGTAACGGTGCTGCAATATTCATGTCCGGTAGTGTTACTGTAACTGTAGCCAATTCAACATTCACCAACAACTTGGCTAATGCTAGTGCAAACAATGTTGGAGGATATGGTTCTGCAGTCTATATCGGAACAGGCACTGGAAAGATAACCATTACCCAATCAGTGTTCATTAACAACACAGGCAATGGTAACAACTATAATGATGCAGGATTCTACATAGGCGCCGGAACTTTAGATGTTTCAGATTCAATCATATTAACAAATGATGGCGACACCAGATATGCTATAAATCAGGCTGGTGGAACTGTCACTGCTGAAAACAACTGGTGGGGTAACAACGATCAAGCAAACACAAATGCAGTTGTCAATAAAATCGTAACAATGACTGCTACTTTAAATCCTGAAAATGCCAGAATCGGTGATGAAGCAACTATTACTGTTTCATTTGATAATGAAAACTTGCCAAAAGGTGTTATCAATGTATCTTTCACATCTTCAAGCGGATTATTGAATGAAGCTGTCACAATGGATGGTGCTGAAGCTAGTGTAGTCTACACAATCGATGAAAATGATTTATCAATAACCGTAAAATCTTCACAGGCCGAGATAGTCTTCCCATTCGACCCTGAAGCAGGAATCATCTTCGTATTGCCTGGTGCAGATGACACCAATCCTGGTACTCGTGATGCTCCTGT
>JAUNXN010000061.1:0-2565 GCA_030539795.1 Methanobrevibacter sp. | reverse complement strand
GTACTTATTAACAACACCGATGCTAACGGATTGGCGGTTTACGGATACGAATCCGAAACAGCAACTCCTGCAATTACATTAAATGACAATTGGTGGGGAACCAATGACAGTCCTAAAGATTTAGTCGGAGGTAACGGCTACAAACCTACATTGAACAGATGGGCTGTTTTAACTGCAGCAAACGCTTCCGAAATTAGGGAAGGCGAAACCGTACAGTTAACTGTAAGCATTAACACATACACTGACGGAAATGCAAACGGAACCTTATCTAAACCGATTACCGTAAAACGCCCGGTAACTGTTTCCACAAACTTCGGCGATATTGAAGGCGTATTGGAAAACGGTGAATTTGTCTATGATTTAGCCGTTCCTACAGGCTTGAAATACATTGCCGCAAACGTTGACGGCGAAACTGTTCTATTGTATGTTGTAACTACAGACGTCACCGTTGCGATTGATGATGTTGACGCTAAAAAGTTCGAAAAAGTTGAAGTGACCGTTAATGTAGCTACCGATGATGGCTCTGAAATCAATGTCGGTAATGTTGAACTCTACATTGGCGATGATTTAATCGCAACCATTCCGGTTTCCGCAAACAAAGCCGTTAAGGAAATCGTATTCACCCAAGATGAAGGCAGATATAACTTAACCGCAAAATATGTTGATGAGACCAACTTATTCGGTTCAAATCAAGCTAATGCAACTTTAACCATTGCAGGCATAGTCGAATTGACAAATGAAACATTCTTCAACTTCTTTGATGAAAATGGTCTATTGAGGGATGAAATTGATGTTGATGAATTGGTATTCCATGGCGAATTCTCCAATCTGGGCGTGGATGTAATAACCATTCCAAAATCACTTTCCCTCTCCGGAGACAATGCAGTGTTATATGACATGGCTATTTCACTGGAGGCCGACAATTCAAAAGTAAGCGATATTAAGCTAATTGCCGACGGCACTGACTTTACAATGAATAGGGGTGCTGCTATATTGGCTGTTGGCGAAAACATTGAATTGAATAACGTTTCAATTACTTATGCCGCTCCAAGAACCGCTGATGCATATGCGGTTTATGCATATGAGGCAACCGGATTTAAATTAATCGATTCAACAATCGCATTTGACTCCGACAATGCAGGTGCTATTCATCATGCGGTACACATTTCAGATTCAGACGACATCAATGTTTCCGGAAACACAATCAATGCCAGCTTGCCTGCAAGGGATATTAACTGGCATTGGACTGAACCTTACTTTAACAGTATCGATCAGGATACAGTTTTAGCTATTGGTATCCAAGGAGGCAGCAATGGTGTTTTAACAGAAAATGAAGTCAACGTCAAAACCAAATCTGCAGCCGGAATGGCTCCAACTATTGATTCAATAATTGTTTATGGCGTAAATGATTTCGAAATCAGCTGGAACAATATCACTCATCTGGATACTGTCAATGCTGGAAAAGCAGCTTATTCAAATGCCATTGATTTATATGCATTTGATGGAGTCACAGTTAAATATAATAACGTATTGGTCAATTCTACTGCAGGTAAAGAAGCTAAAGGAACTGCCTATCCAATACAGGCTACAGGTCCTTATTCCGGTCTTGTAATTGAATATAACAATTTGACTTCAATTTCAAACGGTCCCGCTTTAGGTATCTACTCACAAAACTATAATGGCATAACCGATATTGTAATAACTAACAATAACATCAATGCAACCGGTAATGCATCCGAAAACGTAAATGCATTAGTTTCAGGTATGGAACTTCAAGATACCAATGCTAAAGTATACAATAACACCATTTACTCTCAAAGCAAAGGCAGTTATGATGATTTCAATGCATTATATGGTATAAGTTATTCACAATATACCGAAGGCGATCACACATTCGATATCAAAGACAATAACATAATAACTGAAGGTAAATATGCGGTTTACTTATTGAAAGCCAAAAACTCAAATGTCACAGGAAACACTTTATATGCTCATGAATTGATGGGTGATAAAGCCGTCAACGTCTATTCCGGTGAAGGAAATATCGTAAAAGACAACTGTCCAGTTGATTCCACTTTAACAATCGAAGTTAAAGACATCACTGTTGGCGAAACTGCCGTAATTAACATAATACTTGAATCTGATATTGACGGCATTGCTAACGTAATAGTTGATGGTAAAGAATATGCCGTAAACATTACAAGCGGAATAGGCCAAGTCAATGTCACAGATTTAGCTGCAAGTGATTATACTGTCAGCGCCAAATTCATATCTTCTGATACTAATTATGGTGGCGGTGAGAACAGCACTGTATTTACTGTTGCTAAATTAGAATCTGATGTGAATATTACCATTTCTGATACCGTATTAGGCGACAATGCTACAATTACTGTAAGCATTCCAGGCGCAACCGGTAATGTAACAGTCATTGTAAACGGCAAAGAAGAGGAAATTCCATTGGATGAAAACGGCAATGCAACCTACACTATTGACGATATAACCGCTGGAGACTACAACGTTGTTGCAATCTATCCTGGCGATAAAGATCATGGATTTGCATATGCT
>JAUNXN010000006.1 GCA_030539795.1 Methanobrevibacter sp. | reverse complement strand
TAATTGAACATCTCAAAAAAGAATTAGAAGAAGCATAGCTCTTCTAAAATCAAATTTTTAATTAAATTTCAAGGTTGAAGCCATTTTAACAGTTTCACTGGCATCCGGAGAGCCGAAAATAACTATCTTATTCAATTCCGTATTTTGAACTACAGAAACAAATGTTTCCTGACTGGAATCTTCCCCTATGCTTGATGATTCAGTATAAACTGTAATGCCGTCAATGGTCTGTGAAGGGAAATTCTTATGGGCATTCAATATGCTGTCAATTAGACTGGCATCGCCATTTGCACCGAAGTCAAGAACATTAACATATGAGCTTCCGGTTCCATTTTCGCTGGTGTAATAGCTCATCTGATATGAACTGTCATTTTTTTCGCTGGTTTTTAGAAAATCTGTTGCGTTTGATGTATTGAATGAGATCCCCTCAAGTTCGACGGTATTGTCTCTTGAAATTTCTTCTAATGAGTTACCACCAATTTCAACGGTATTGTTGCTTGAAGTTTCTTCTGCTGGGTGGAATGCCACAAAACAGGCGATAACTGCAACAATAACAACCAAAACTGCTATGATAATTTTATTTCTATCCATAGTTATACTATGAATGTACTTTTATTTAAAGTGAGTACAAATAATCGACAATTCAATTGGGCAAGCTATTGGCAATGACTGAACCAACTTTTAAATATCATCCATCAGATAAATAATATTGCTGAGCTTATTTTGTGTGATATTATGCTGACCATTCATGAATTTGGACAAAATAATGCTAAAACAATTGTAATGTTTCACCCGTTGGGCGTCTGGTGGGACATTTTCGAGTATGTGATTCCCATTCTGGAAAAGGACTATCATCTAATCGTTCCGGCGATTCCCGGCCACGACCCTGACCGGCCTGAAAGCGACTATACCAGCATGCAGGAAATCACTGATGAAATGACTGATTTTTTAACGGATAACGGTTTAGGCCATGTCGACTGCCTTTATGGCTGCTCCATGGGCGGAGGCCTTGTAATCAAGTTTCTGGCTGAAGGCAAAATCAACACAGACCTTGCAATCATCGATGCCGGAATGACTCCATATCAGCTTCCAAAGCCAATCACCTATCTCATCGGCATCAGGGACTTTCTGATGACTATGATGGGCAAATACGCAAGCATTAAGATGCTTGGAAGCGTTTTTGATCCTGAAAAATACTCTCAAGAGGATTTGCTTTATGTCAAAAAGGTCTTGAACTCATTAAGCGCCAGGACAATCTGGAAAGGATTCTATGAAGCAAACAACTATACGCTGCCTGAGGATATAGTTCAGCCAGACTGCAGGATTCAGTATTGGTATGGCGATGAGGAGAAGGATGCGAGAGGTTGGGATATGGAATTTGTCAAAAAGACATTCCCCAATGTTGAGTTTGTTGAAAACACAGGCCAGAACCATGCCGAGTTTTTCACACTTCACCCTGAGGAGTTCTGCCTGAGGATTGATGAGCTGTTAATGTAAGATATATATTACATAATATTATTCACATCGCAACTTCAGCAAAAATTTTCCACATTTTCAATTTTATGGATTCATTAATTCTTTCCAGCTGATTTTCACAATTTCAAGAGTTATTTTTCAAAATGCTTTTGCAGCAGGTGTTTTCTTGAAGTGAATTTTTTTACAGTAATTTCATGAAAATTCCCAAAAGTTCAATTTTTCGGGAATTTTTCATCATTTTTTAAATCAGATTTGAATTTTTAACCCACAGGTGATTTTGCCTAAAATCATATTCCAAATTTCGATTTCGGAAATTTCATTTTTTAGGCCACCTTGAAGGCATGTATTCGATTATGAAATCACATTAACATCGGAGTAATATATTTATTACATAAATTTGAAAAATCACAATTTCAGCCCAATACCGGTCCAAAACTCATAATTTTGAAAAATCACATCAATCAAGCGATAATTTAAACCAAAACCTAAACGCCAATTCCGATATCCACATTAACGAAGTGAGGGTAGGTTATTGTAAGAATTTCACCTGCCAGTAAGTCCATATTTTTTCCACATTTCAATTGAGTAATAACATTTTCTCTTGCTTTATAAATACATTAAACCAAACCCAAAATCTCAAAAAATAAACGAGTTTTCGCATTGATTTTGATATTTTATGTTTTTATTCACAAAATAGCCAATTTTTTGAAGTTACACTTGAAATGCACCTCTAACTTTGAATTTCTTTAAACAAATTGAATCTCATAGATTTATTATTATGAAAAATATATATTACTAATAGTGATTAAACATGAAGCCTAAAGGGATTATAGCAATCAGCTTATTATTATTTATTTTATTAATCGGTGCTGTCAGTGCTGCTGACGCAGACAATTCAACACTGGAGATTGATGACAGCC
Source organism: Methanobrevibacter sp. (assembly GCA_030539795.1). Classification (GTDB taxonomy): domain Archaea; phylum Methanobacteriota; class Methanobacteria; order Methanobacteriales; family Methanobacteriaceae; genus Methanocatella. The sequence goes on along the minus strand of JAUNXN010000006.1, from coordinate 30,647 downwards.
CGCAGGAGATAATCTCCAATTCAAGTGATGAGAGGGTTTCACCTGACGTCAGCTTTGGAAGCTACAGCGGTGAGCACTATGTCACTGATGATCCTGAGCTTTGGGTGGAGCTTAAGGATGAAAACATCTCCGGAACAGTGGCCGTTCAGGTCAACGGCGTTGAAAAGATAAACACAAGCGCTGCCAAACAATCGTTCTGTTTCGAATTAGGGGACTATGGGGGTGACCTGAAGTACAATACTCCATATAACATTTCCCTATTGTACTCAGGAGATGAGAGATATTTGCCGTGGAATGTGACTGATGTTTTCACTTTAAATTATGTCAGGTTCGACGATTTAACAGATCTGAATGTTGATGTGCAGCAATGGGCCTCAACCTACCTGCCGATGGATGCCAGAGGAAAGGTATCATTGTATGTCGATGGCAAATTATACGGCAGCGCTGAAGTTGATGACGGAGAGGCATTCATCTGGCTTAAGGGCTTCACATATGGCCTTCACACCTATGAGTTCAGATATTTGGGAGATAAGAAGTACCCTGCGCAAAATCGCTCAGGCACGTTCAACGTATCATACATTCTGGATGTTGATTTGGAGGACGGGGACACTTTCCTTTGGGCAAACGATGTCGTCATTGACATAAACACTCCTGCTGTTTGCGATGAGATAACTCTGATTCAGAACGGCAATGCCATAAGCATACCTCTTGACGAATACGGAAATGCATTATATACCATAAAGAATCTGAAATATGGTGAAAACACACTTGTCTTTGACTACAAAGGCGATCAGGCACATCCCGCACGTACAATCACAAGGATAATCAATGTCATTGAAAACATAGAATGTCCGCAACTAATCGAATATGCCAGCGGAGATGCGATTTCAGTTAGATTGCCTGGGGATGCAAAGGGTAGCATTGTGATTTTAGAAAACGGCACTGAAATTGCAGCGGCCAATCTGACAAATGGAACAGCAAAAATCGACCTGTCATTTTTGGGCATTGGATGCCACAACATCACCGTCAGCTACACAGGAGATGACTATGGCATAAGCTATGATGCATACCGCTTTAAAACAATTCCATATATCAAATGTCCAAATTCAATCGGAGCAGATGAAAACGGCACACTATCCGTTATCCTTCCGGAAGATGCAGATGGCTATGCCACCATAGAATATAAGCACGAAGTGGTGGCAAACAAAAGCGTAGTCAATGGAAACGCCAGCTTTGGATTGGATTTCCTTAATGTAGCCGAAGAGCAGTTATTGACTGTAACCTACAATTCCACCAGATACGGCGATTTCACAAGGTATGTGGAAATCAATGTCAGAAAAGTCTCAAAAGACGGCCAACTGATAATTGAAGCTCCTAAAACAGTTGTCTTTGACAGTTCAGGATATATCTATGCCACTTTGGGCATAGGTGCTGAAGGAAACGTCACATTCACCATTGAAAACAACAGCATATGCGCACCGGCCCACAACGGCGAGGCGTTTGTGTCAATAGGTGAGCTTGTAAGCGGCCTTGAGTTTAAGGAATACTCATTGAAGGTTTTATACTCCGGTGATGACTACTACAAGGCTCTTGAAAACGAAACAACACTCAAAGTATCATATATTTCATTTACAGTGCCCGAAACAGTCATAATAGGTGAAGTGGCCGCTGTTCATCTTTTGCGCTCTCAGGATGCAACCGGAAACTTTAACTTATACATCGACGGCAAATACGTCAAATCCACAACTTTCATAGAATATGGTGATGACTGTTATGAATACATTGACCTGTCAGACCTTGATTTCGGCGAATACCGGAACGTTGAATTCAAATATATGGGAGATAGCAGATTCAAGCCATACTCCGAAAGGCATTCCTTCAATGTAACCTACGCTATGGGAATCGACGAAAACGGATTTGCATACGGCGATTCAGTAGGAGTGGTAATTGACTGCTGGGGCAACATCAACGGCAACGGCATTTTGACAGTCGATGGCAAAAACTATACTGTGGCCCTCAAAAAGGGACATGGTTCAGTCATGATTCCTTATTTGGACTTGGGCAAGCATAACGCCACAGTCTTCTACAAAGGCGATTCCGTTTATCCTGAACGGACTGCAGCCGGGGAATTCGAAGTCATCCCTAAAATCAAACATGGTGATTCTTACCACATCGACGAAGGCGTGAACGTATCTTTGAAATTGCCGAGCGATGCAAATGGAAATCTGGTTGTTAAGGTCTATGATGACAATAATCGCCGTGTACTTGAGAAAAGTGAGGCCGTAAGGGACGGCATAGGGACAGTATCTATCAATGAGCTTAAATTGGGCATGTATTCATTATATGCCTACTATGACGGAACAGACTATGACGTTGAATTTATTGACGACAGTTTTTCACTCGGCATTAACGTGAACGCTTCTGATTTAGAAATCGGCCGTGAAAACAATATTCTAATTGAAATGCCGAGCGACGCAACAGGCAATATCAATTTCACACTTTCCGACGGCGGAAATGAACCCCTTATCAACAAAACATATGAGATCAACGGAAACAGGATAGTCATTCCAATTAATGGATTGGATAGTGGAGACTACGAAGCTGAAATCGATTATGCGGGAAATTACGGAAACTATTCGACTTCCAGATGGGTCTACATAGCAGGGCACAAGCCTGCGGTCAGCGTAAGCATTCCAAAGGAAATCATTGCAAAGGACACATCAACAATAACATTCACCTTGCCGAAGGATGCGACAGGAGAGGTATATGTCATAATCAATGAGGAATTCTACTATGGGGATATAATAAACGGCAAAGCCAGCGTAAAGATTACTCCGCAAAGAAAAGGAATTCAATATGTCAGCTATGGCTGGGAAGGAAACGGCAGATATGAGGAATGGAGTGACTACACATACATCAACGTATTGAAGACCCCGACCATCAAGGCGGGCAACCTAAATATGTACTATAATGACGGCTCATGCTACAAGGTTACCGTCCGGGACAGCTTCGGCAAACTCGTCGTCGGAAAGTATGTCACATTCTACATCGCAGGCAAAAAAGTCAAGTCCGTAAAGACTGACAAGAAAGGTGTTGCAAAGCTTAAGATTTCAAAGCTTCCGGGCACATACAAGATCACCGCCAAATACAGGGGAGCAAGCGTGATCAAAAAGCTCACGGTAAAGCAGGTATTGACACTGAAGACAGTCAAAGTCAAAAAGTCTGCCAAAAAGCTGGTATTGACCGCCACCCTCAAGAAGGGCAAAAAGGCAATAAAGAACGCAAAGGTAACCTTCAAGTTCAACGGCAAGACCTACAAGGCAAAGACCAACAAGAATGGTGTTGCAAAGGTAACCATCAAAAAGTCCGCTTTGAAAAAGCTCAAGGTTGGAAAAACAGTCAAATATCAGGCGACATACTTGAAGGATACGGTTAAAAAATCAGCAAAAGTTAAAAGGTAGGGATTTAATTTCCCTATTGCTTTTTTTTTTAAATCTGTCAAGAAGAATTATTGGTGATGTTTTTTGTATTTCTTATTTGAGGTGCAAAATCATTGTTTTGCAGTGTTTAATCCTTGTGGTTGTGCAATTCTTTCATTGTTTCTTCGTTAAGTTTTCTTTGCATTTCCAAACATTCTTCCATTATCTTTTTCTCAGATTCTATTCTTTTTTTCTTTGGAACGAACAGCATGTTTCTCACCTTTAGTTACTATATTTTATTAATATTTAAGTCTATCAGTATTGTGTTTTACCCATTTAAAATTAATTGCTTTGGTTAATAATCCAACATTAGTTTCAATACTCACGGTTTCAAGTTCAGAGGATATTTTTTGCTTTAATCCAGTAATTTGTATTAGATAATCTGCTAAATCACAGAGCAATTCATTAGGTAAATATTCAATCGATTCCGATGTGTCTTGTAGACTTTGAATTTTATATTTTTCAATAAATGTGTTCAGTGTTTTAAATTTGTTGTTAATTAATTTCCCATATATGTTTATGATTTCATGCATTGTCTCTAAATTTAAATTATAGTCAGTTAATTGTTTTTCAAATTCAATTTGAATTTTATTATTTGATTTGGGATTACATCATATAATTCTTCATTAAATGTGGATATGTCTTTAATATATTGGGGAATCTCATGTTTATGGTAATTCATTACTTCTTCAAAGCCATAATTTATAATTTCCGTTTCGATTTCATTTTTAAATATATCTAATCATGTCAATATATTCTTCTTTTGAGGTGTATTTGGTGTTTTTTTCAAGAAATTCGATGAATCTGTTTTTGATTTTCTCAATATCTCCAATTTCTTTGAAGTCATTTTCTTTTTTAAATTCGCCAATCAAATCGCCAATGAAAACTCCCTCAAAGTCAACATGGCCGTTAATCATCATGGTGACTGGAAAATCCTTGTCTAAATTGAAGATCTTCTTGCTTGTTGTATATGATTTGTCGTTTGGAGTTGTCACGGCTTTGTCTGCCGCAAATATTATTCCATTTTGTCTCATGATTAATACTTCTGCTGTCATATTAAACCTCTTAAATTCGATAATTTATAATTATCTTACTAGATATTTATTTTTTTATCATTTTTAAGGTCAATATTGTCTTTATTTCGTAAATTATGGGTTTAAAATCAATTTTGATATTTGTTTGATTTTTAGATGTGGACGATATATTCGCAAAAAATAGTCAAGAACAATTCGGGATTGCTTAAAAAAATAAAAAAAGAGTGATGAAAGAATTGCTCTTCCATCAATTAATATGGCCAATCGAAGTCCCTTCCAAAGGATTGCACCCAGTAGATTACGCCATTATACTTGTATCCTGCAATTCCGACATAATCGCTGGTTGGATTGAGCATGTTACGCCTGTGGCCTTGCTTTTCATACAGTTCTTTTGTTTCCTTCCAGGCTTCCATGACCTCTTTGCAGTCTTTCTGTCCCATTGCAATGTTTTCTCCGGTAGGATAATAGCCGCTGCCTAAAGCGGGATATGCAGTCCAGGTGTCATTGCCGTCAGGACGTGTATGGCTGAATGATTCGACAAGCTCTTTTGCCCTTGTCTGTGCAACCTCTTCAAATATTGGACTTATTTCAAGGGTTTTAAGCATATTTGAAGCATTGGTGTTGAAGTATGTTTTTCCAACATTGTCCTTATTCCATTGCCATACGCCTTCTTCGGCTCTGAAAGCGTTCAGGATTTCATATGCTTCGGACACGTCGATGAAACCGTTGCAGTCGTAGTTGGTCACTGTTTCGGTAGTGTATTGCACTTTTGTGTCGACGGTTTTTTTGCCTCGGGTGATCTTGCATGTTTTCTTGGTGATTTTGATTGTCAGCTTTGTAGTTACGGCTCTGTAGTTTTTGTTTCCGCCGTATTTCACTGTTCCGGTATATGTTCCCACTTTCTTAAGTCCTTTGATGCTGAAGGTTGCAACGCCCTTGTTGTTTGTTTTTGTCTTGATTGTTTTCTTGTAGTTTTTGCCTTTGATTGTCAAGACGACATTGACCTTTTTGAGAGGCTTTTTGTTGTATTTCATTGTCACTGTGTACTTTTTGGTATACAGTTTTGTCTTGTATGTTTTTGTTTTGCTCATGGTCATGGTAGGGGTTTTCTTTTGAAGTTTGACCTTTTTGGTTGTTTTGTTAACTTCAAAGGTTCCGTTTGTTGATGATGATGCATATTCGTCATCACCGGAGTATCTGATTTCCCAGTTGTGTGCTCCTTTGCTGATCTTGTAGTCTTCAAGGTTTGCATAGAGGTAATGGGTCTTTGCGGTGATTTTCTTCTCGGCCATGAATTTGCCGTCAATGTAAAGGGATAATGTTCCGCTGACTTCTTTTGGGAATTTGACCTTGAAGTACTCGTCATCTCTTTCCGCTTCAAATTCGTCTGTGGTTTCGTTTGTATATGCAGTGCCGATAAGATATACCTGCATTTTAGGGTTCTTTTTAACGAATGAGTCGCTTGCAGGATTCAGGGTAAAGTTTCCATATAAAACTTCGGATTTGTAGGTTTCATCGCCGGTATACCTTACCTTCCAGGTATGGTTTCCTTCAGCCAGTCCGTAGCTTTTTGTGTTGACAAACAGGTAGTGTGTTCTTCCGGTTATCTCCTTTTCAGCAACCAGCTTCTTGTCAATGTAGAGGGACAATGTTCCGCTGACCTTTTTAGGGAATCTGATCATGACGTAGTCGCTGTCATGGTCATTGACATAGAGGTCCTTATTTTCATCTATTGTGCTGATATTACCGTCATCGTACTGCTTTACGAAGCTGATATTAATTCCGGATTCGTTTTTGACGGTCAGATTGAAGGTTCCGTCCTGTGATGCTGAAGTGTAGTTGTCATCGCCGGAATATATCATCTTCCAGGAATGTGTTCCGACTGTAAGGTTATATGTTTCCTCGTTTACATAGAAGTAATGGACTTTCTTTGTTATTGTCCTGTTCACTATGGATTTGTCGTCAATGTAGAATGATAACTTTCCGCTGACCTTTTGAGGGAATTTGACCCTCACATAATCGTTTTTGTAATTGTCGGCTAGAATGTCGCTTGTCTCGTCAATCGGATAGATTTCATCATCGTCATCCTGGGTTACAAAATCTGCTTCCATTCCGGAATCCTTTTTGGCGGACAATACGGAATCGTCCGCACTGGATTGCAGAATGTCCTCGGTTATTTCTTCGTCTACCGATTCTGAAATGGAATCGTCAATTTCCGGTGTCGCCAAATCATCGGCCGTTATGTTGTCGGCTGCGCAGGCGGCGCTAACTGTTAGGATGGCCAACAGAATCATGCTGACCAAAAAAATCTTTCTGAATTTCATGAAATAATTTTTATTGAAATTTATATATAATGAGATATTATTAAATTTAGAATACTCTATTTTGGGAATATGGCGATTTAAGCCATCTTAACTGCCGTTTTGAAATTCAAATTGCATATGGCTTTTAAAATCTACTTTCCGACAATTTCGCAATCAAAAGATAACCGATAAACTGTTGGACCAGATTAAAATCGCCCAGATTACTCAAAATCCGATTAAACTCTCAAATTCGCCTTGTTTTCATTGGATATTATTGATTTAATAATATCATTTAATAATGGAATTTTTACAAACCTTTATAAGTAATATCGAAATTTTGAGGTTTAATATGAAATTTAAAAAGTTAATGATAGTAGGCATTTTACTGCTGGCTATTCTAGCAATCGGTGCAGTCAGCGCAAATGGGGATGTCAATCAGACATTGGGCGCTGACGATGCAGTTGAATTGATCACCGATGATGGCAGCGAGGTCGTTATCGGTGATGGAAATGCAAAGGAGGACATATCATCCAATGTAGGCTACAGCAATATTCCGACAACCGTCCTTGAGGGTGAGGAAGGCTATGACGGCGAGTTTTCAGTGGACATGCCTTCCGGCGAATATGCCTATGACGGAAACATATCCGCAAGCGTTGACGGAAAGGAGGTCTACAACGATTATGCCCGTGAGTATGACAATGAGATTTCCAGTTCACTCATTTTTGACGACCTGAGCTTCGGATCCCACAAACTGAACGTAAGGTTCTTCAATGATGCCCATTATGCGGACTTTGCAAAGACTTTTGACTTCCAGTATGTCTATTATACTTTTCAGGCTCCAACCGAGCTTGACTATGGCCAAACAATTGGAATTGATTTCGCAGGGGATGTGAGCGGATACGTAAAATACTATCTTGACGGCGAGGAGCTTGATGAAGTGCCTGTCGACGGCTACACTTCATTCAGCGTTGCTGCAGACAAATTGGGCAAGCACAATTATAAGCTCGTATTCAAAAGCGACGACGGCGATACATATCCAAGCTTTACAAAATCAGGTTCATTCAACATGAACTACAGATTTTCAGTTTCCGCAGTCGACACTGAACTTTCTTATGGGACAGTTGCTGATGTTGATATCTATTTGCCTTATGATGCAATAGATAAAGTTAAAGTGGCTTATAATGGAAAAACAAAATCATATGCTCTAGATGAGGACGGATATGTCAACGTAAAAATCGACGGTCTGAAGATGGGTGAAAACAAAGTCACCTTCACATATTCCGACAAGAAATACTCAAGCAGAACAAAGGAAATCGTGTTCACAGTCACAGAATTATTGGATTTCTACTGTGATGTTCCATACAAAAGCGGCAAAGGAATGGAATTCAGGCTTCCTGAAGACGCAAAAGGCAAGCTCAACGTAACCGTTGACGGAGTTTCAAAACTCTACAGTCTTGAAAAGGGCACAGTCAGCATCGACATGTCAAATTATGATATGAAGTTCCAGCATGAAGCGTTGATTAACTACACTGGCGATGACTATGCAGTTCAGCCATTCGAGTATTATTTCAATGTTGTTGCCAATTTCGACTACAGCGATGACGTTTGGGTCAGGGATGGATTCAAGGTGTCAGTAAGCCTTCCTAATGACGCAAACGGAACCATATTCATTACAGATTCCAAAACAACACAAACGGCCAAGGTTGTAAACGGCAAAGCAACTCTAACATTCAAAACAACAAAAGCTCGTGAATTCACCAGTTTCCGCATCGGATATGAAGGGGGAAACTATCCTGAATATGAAGGGGATGTTGAAATCTGCGTTCATGACAGCGCCCCTAATTCAACCATGACAGTCAATGTTCCGGAAATCATTCTTTCACAGAACTGCGAGGACACCGTATACATCTCCTGTGGGGATTATATTAGTGGAAACATAACAGTTTACATCGACGGCAAATATGTGGAAACATACTTCCTTGATGAAAGCTCAACTGTCGAATTCTATTTCTCCGATGTAATGAGCGACTTTAAAATCGGAAACCATACAATCAAGGTGGACTACAGCGGAGACGATTATTATCTTCCATCATCATATTCCACTACCTTTAGAATAGATTATTATAAAATAGACCTTACGGATAAGGTAATCCTATATGATGACTATGCAATGTTTATTATGAATACGGTTATGGATGCCCAGGGAAGTGCCGTTCTTGAAATTGACGGCAAGAAAATCAATGCCAAAAAATATGATTCGGAATACAACTTTTACATCTTTGATTTAAGCGGTATGGACTGCGGCCAATACGATGCAAAACTAGTCTACACTGGAGATAAGACCTATAAGAGCTTCACTAAAGACCTTAAGGTCAATATTGTATATAATGCCTTTATTAATATTAATGATGGTATAAGTGATGTTGTTTGTGGTGAAGACATCAACGTTTCAGTAGAGTTTACAGTAAATGTCACAGGTAATGTCGTTGCAGAGCTGGACGGCAAAGAATGCTTCAGCGGCCAGATCAACAACAGCCAAGTCAAATTCACAATAAAAGACGTGGCATTGGGAGACCATAATATCACAGTCAAAACAATGGGTGATGATAAATACCCTGCAAGCGAATTCAATGAGGAATTTACAGTATTTCCGGCCATCCAGTTGCCTTACAGGCAAGACATAGTCGATCAAAATAAGATATATCTGAATCTGCCTGCTGATGCCAAAGGTTCATTAAAGGTAACTGTATATGCCTATGATGATGATTCAAATCCTATCAAGGAGGTCACCAAAAAGCTCAGTTCAGGCAAGGCAGTCATTGCCCTTGATGATTTGAAATTGGGCCAGTATAAGGTGGAAGCTTCATATATCGGTGATGATTATCCTGTAGATGACATGTCCCAGTACCTGTTAATCCAGCCAAAAGTCACCTATTGTGATGAAATCTATGTGGATCAGGAAGGAAATGTCACTGTCGAGCTTCCAAGCGATGCCAAAGGTGTTTTAACCATTAAAGCCAATGATAAGGAATTGGATGTGACCTTCAAGAACGGAATAGGATTTGCAAAATACTCCAATCTGGAAAATGAGGATTCATATCTCTACATTTCATACACCGGCGATTCCAAATACGGATCATTTCCTGAAGACTATGGCGAGTATTATATCTTGGTCAAAAAATATGACGCAAACATCACAGGAACTCCTCAAAAGGAAATCATAGCCAACAACTACATCGACGTTGCCTTCACACTTCCAAGCGATGCAACAGGCACAATCACATTTGAGGACGGAAAGACCGGAACAGTCAAGAACGGAAAGGCAACAGCCAAGGCCTTCGTTCCAAAAGCCGGTGAAAACATCCTTTCAGCCCACTACTCAGGCGATGACAGATACAATGATGACTGGATTGAATTCAACGTAACAGCCCTTAAGGCTCCAACACTTACCATGAAGGCCGTAAGCGTATACTACACCGCAAAGGCAACCTTCAAGGTAAAAGTGGTTGACAGCTACGGCAAAATAGTCAAAGGAGGGGCAGTAACCTTCTATGTTAACGGCAAAAAGGTAAAATCAGTCAAAACAAACAGCAAAGGATATGCGACCATAAAGCTTTCAAAGATTCCTGGAACCTATAAAGTTAAAGTAGCCTACAAAGGCGGTGTCGTAACCAAAAAACTGACAGTAAAGCACCTGCTGAGCTTAAAGACAGTTAAAGTCAAAAAGTCCGCCAAAAAGCTGGTTCTGACCGCAACCCTCAAGAAAGGCAAGAAGGCTTTAAAAGGCAAAACCGTCAAATTCAAGTTCAAAGGCAAAACCTACAAGGCAAAGACCAACAAGAATGGTGTTGCAAAGGTAACCATCAAAAAGTCCGCTTTGAAAAAGCTCAAGGTTGGAAAAACAGTCAAATATCAGGCGACATACTTGAAGGATACAGTAAAAAAATCAGCAAAAGTTAAAAAATAGAGTCAAAAGCTCTATTTTTCTTATTTTTTTTTAAAATATGTTCTATTTTTGCCAAGTGATTACATTTATATCTAATTTTTATTATAATATTAAGTATAATAAAAAAGGCGAAAATATGAAATTCAAAAAGATAATGCTGGTGGGTATTTTCTTGCTGGCTATTTTAACAATCGAATCCGTTTGTGCAGAGGACAATGCAACGGACGATGCAATTCCAACAGATAATGATGACAATTCAGCCGAAGTGATTCCGCATTCCCTTGAAGGGGATGACTGGCCTTCCGAAATCGAGATGAATCTCCGCTATGGCGAGGATACGATTTTAAAGGACGAGCCAATCTATTTTATCAAGACCATTACTGACGGTAAAATCGACGTCAGCATCGACGGCAACGAAAAGACAGTCGTTTATGACGGTTCAGATGAGGTGGATGAGGTCTTTAGGGTTCCTACAAATGGATTGGCTTTGGGAGAGCATATCCTCAATGTCAAAGTCACCAAGGCCACCGAGTTTAAGGACGCCGACAGGAACTTCACATTCTACATCTCAGACATTGTCGTTAATGTCCCAAATCCAATCATTGATGATGAGATTTCCTACAATGACATGAGCGTTCGCGTGAATTCGGCCGATGCAGGCAAACTGGTCGTTGCAATCGACGATAAGACCTACACATACACCAAGGTGTCCAGTTTCTCTAAGACCTATTCGCTGAATGACCTATCGGCCTTCGGTAATCCCCATATCATCAAAGTGACTTATACGACTGCAAAGGGAGTCATCTACAACGAGACATTCATTGTCAATACCACATATTTCTACTTGTGGGATAGAGATGTCAAATACGGCAATGACAAATCATACAGCTTCCTAGTTCCGGACAAATTCGATCCTGACAAAATGAACGTGAAAATCGACAATGAGCCATGCAATTTCACCAAAAGCTGGTCAATCTACTATTCTGCAGACATATCAAATATAGGCTTGGGCAATCATACCATTGTCGTTTCCTATGATGGTGATGATAAGTTCGCGCCATGCTATTCAAGCGCAAAAATAAGGGTTTATCCATATCTCACCTTCAGTGATGACTACATAACCGATGAAAAGATTACCATAGATTCAAAGATGCCTGCTTCAGAGTGCAACATGTCAGTCTATGTCGACGGAAAGATCTATGGCTCAAAATCATTTGCAAAGGCATATTACGAAACATATTACTGGGCCTCCATGGACATCACAGGATTGAAGGTCGGAGGACACAAGGTTCGAGTTGAAATCACAGGAGACTATAGCTACACCTACACAGGAAGGGTATATGTCTATGTGGACATCAAAGGCCCAGGTTCATTGGATGTCGGCGAAACCGGAAACTTCACAGTGAACTTCCCGAATGCCAACGGAAACTTCACAGTTGACTTTGGAAGTGAAAAGGTCATCGGCCAGTTCACAAACGGAACAGCCAACGTCACAATACCTTCCACCTTGAAAGTGGGAATATATGACGTACGCTTCATATATGATGATGAAGACAATCCGTTCAATGTTTCTGAAGTGCTCTTCATTGATCCCGTATTCCACGTTCCTAAAAATGTAGTAAACGGCAATGGCGCAATTTACATGACTCTGCCTTACGATGACCCTTCAGGGAAATTTGTAGTTGAAATCTATAACAATAAGGACAAATATGTTTTAACTGCAAAATTCAAGGACAAAAAGGCTTCAATTCCATTGACCGTCCTCAATGAGGGTAAATATACGGTTTTCCCAAAATATTTCAACGGTACCGACTGGTTCTACCATGGAGTTGTTGACATGACAGTCAGAAATTCCAAACTTGCTGCAAATGATTTGACCAAATATTACGGAAGCGCAACAGGATTTAAGGTCAAGGTAACAGACTATAATGGTAAAGTCGTCAAAAGCAAGTATGTCTACTTCTACATAAACGGAAAATACGTCAAAAAGGTCAAAACCAACAAGTACGGATATGCAACTCTTAAAATCGGCAAGGCTCCCGGAAGCTATAAGATTTCAGCCAAATACGGCAAGGTCCAAATCACAAGAAAACTGACAGTAAAGCATGCCGTGACACTCAAAACAGTAACTGTTAAGAAATCAGCAAAAAGCTTGGTACTTAAAGCAACCCTTAAGAAAGGAAAAACACCAATCAAATACAAATACGTAAAATTCTACTTCAACGGCAAATTCATCAAAAAGGTAAAAACCAGCAAGTACGGAATTGCAAAGGTTACAATCAAGAAAACAGTCCTCAAAAAGCTCAAGGTCGGTAAAACAGTCAAATATCAGGCAACCTACCTGAAGGACACTGTCAAAAAATCAGCTATTGTTAAAAAATAGGGTTTAAATCTCTATTTTTCTCTTATTTTTTTATAATAGAATATTATATACTATTTTTTACATAGTAATATCAGGGGTATTATGAATCCAAAAAAGCTATTTATTATATCAATATTTATTTTAGCCGTTCTCCTTTTAGGCGCAGTCAGTGCACAAGACACTACAGATGCGATTTTAGGAAACGAATCAGCTTCCATTGAGGTTGATGAAGCTAATCTTCATGATCTGGTTGAAGATGAGGACTATGAAGTCTATATCCCTCAGGAGTATCCTTCCGATGAATTGTCAGTCATAAGTGTTGAGAGGATGCCTCTCGATGCCGGAGGAAACATCAGCATTTCCGTTGATGATGTCGAAAGGTACAACCAGAAGGTTTCAGTCGGAGGCAATGGAATATTCGTCCAGGATTTGAAGCTCGATTATGGAATCCACAACGTCCTAATCAATTATTCAGGCGACAATAATTATATGGGGTTCATAAAAACAGGCTCAATTGAAAATTCATTCATCCATGCCTACATCGATCAGTATTGCGATAGAATGGGGCATAACTATGTCAGCGGTTCTGTCACTCTTGACGACGGCATTGCAGGTGATATTAGGGTTTTGCTGGACAATAAAGCAGTCATTAGTCAAAAATATGATGGTTCGGATTTTATTTCCTTTGAATATGAAGGGCATTTCAGCACATATGAAATCCAATATTTCAACGGGAACCGAAAGGATTCAATAAAAAAAGGTTCTCTGGAATCAAGCAATCCGGAAATAATCATTCCACCAATATTGTTGGCTGGCAAGACCTATAACTTGACATTCAATTCACATGACGGCTCTGATGGGGACATGATATTGTCCGGCCTTGTAAACGGCACATTCAAGCTAACGAAGGGCACCGCCACAGTTAAGATTCCCGCCCAAAGCGAAGGGTTTTATTCCCTCAACATCACTTATGGAAATGAAACATGGGACGTAAGCTTTGAAGTAAAAGGTTTAGTCATCAACGTCTATTCTTTGGAGTACATTTATCCATGGACCTGGGATGACAGCGACGGCGACAGCGGTCCGGGAATAGACATTTATGTTTACAGCTATATTGAAGATTACCAACCTGCCGGCAACACAAGCATCTACCTGAACGATAAGCTCATAGACACCCTCCAAGGGGCATTCGACTATCTAATCGATGAGGAAATGCTTTGGCGGGATTATTCAGGACCTGGAAACTACAGCGTCAAGGTGTGCTACGGAGGGGATGAGAATTTCAAGCCTGCAAATGAAACTTTCATTTTCAAGCTGTCCCATTATGCGTGTTATTGTGAAGACGGCATGGTACATGTGGATTTGTTGAGTGACGTATCCGGCGTTTTAACAGTCAAAGTCAATGGAAAGACCATATCCACCAAAAAAGTAAAGGCAACATATGCATCATATGCGTCATTGTGTGCCGAAAGCTATGAAATTGCACTTAGTGGATTGAAAACAGAAGAAAACAATATCGTTGAGGTCGAATTCAAGGACAATGCCGGCAAAGCTTCATTTTATGAATCCTTTAATTATACTCTGACATGCCCAATCGATATAGGTTTTCTTGGAGAGCATGAGATTTATGGCGAAGACAACTGCTTTGCATTTTCAATGCCTGGCGACATCAAAAGCAATGCAAGCGTCACAATCGACGGAAAGGATTATGGCTACACCAAAATCAGCCAGGATACAGAAAGATGGGAGTATGTCTTTGACTATGAAAACATTAATGTCTTTGAAGTAAGGATTGATGATTTAAAACCGGGAAATCACAGCATTGTCGTTTCATATCCCGGTGATTCAAGATATTCTTCAAATTCAATCAACCAAAGCATAACTGTCCAATCACAGGTTATGTATCTGCAGGATTATTCGACAGGAAATAAAGTATATCTGAACTTGCCTAGCGATGCTTCAGGCAACTTGACGGTTGAAATCAAATATCTCGGCAAAGGAAGTTACAACGTATTTAAAAGTGTTGCCCTTAAAGACGGCAAGGCAAGCGTTCAGCTGCCTCTGGGAGTATACTCATTCAATGCATATTACACAGGCGATGACTATGAGGTTGAAGGTGACGGCAGAGATATATGCATACAGCCTCCAACCGATTACCCAAGTGAAATGAGCTATGGCCAGACCAAGCAATTTAAGCTGGATGACTGCTATAACGCTACACTGGTGTTCTACATTGGCGAAGGAAAAGGTTATAGATTGCCAGTTGCAGAATTTGATTTGAATCAAAATAAGGTGATATCAATTGACAAGGCATTAGTCGATGCCGCATTAAATACATCCCTTGGCAAATTCCTCATGAAATCCCACTACAGGGATTACGGATCATTCTATTTGAATCTGCAGCCGGTCATCTACAGCAATGTCGGAATCTTCGATGAGTTCTATCCAATAGAAGTTGATTTCTACGCCAAATTGACAGGCCTTAAGGCCATTTCAATGCAGTATGGTACTTCAATAACCATCAGCTTGAAAGTCTATGATATTTACGGCAAGCTTGCCGGCAAAAACCAGGCGGTAAAAATCAAGATAGGCGAAAAGACCTTCACGGCTAAAACCAATAAAAATGGAGTTGTGAAATTCAAGATCCCAAACACAATAACTCCCGGAAAATACACCGTTACAGCAACCTATAAGAATGCCAAGGTTTCCAAAAAGCTTACTGTAAAGCGGATTTTAACAGTCAAGACAGTCAAGGTTAAAAAGTCAGCCAAAAAGCTTGTACTGACTGCAACCCTCAAGAAAGTCAATGGAAAATACCTCAAGGGCAAATGGATTAAGTTCAAGTTCAACGGCAAAACCTACAAGGCTAAAACCAACAAGAAAGGTATTGCAAAGGTTACAGTCAAAAAGTCAGTCCTCAAAAAGCTCAAAGTAGGCAAAACAGTCAAATATCAGGCAACTTACCTGAAGGATACTGTCAAAAAATCAGCTGTTGTTAAAAAATAGAGTTCAAATCTCTATTTTTCTTATTTTTTTTATAATAATCCTATATATGTAATATTGACCATACCTTATATTATATTTAAATTTTATAAGGTAATATTATGAAAGTTAAAAAGATCATGTTCATATGCATTCTTTTGGCCATTTTAACGATTGGGGTGGCTAGCGCCGAGGATGCATCAGACATTCAAACAAACGAAACGGACGATGTGTCCGCATTTCCTTTAGACGAGGTTGAAGTAGCCAATTTCACAAATCAAAATGATCTGGCTGAAGTCGATGGCTACAAAGTAAATGTTGATGAGTTCTCAACAGATTCCATAAGCACAGTTTCCGTAAAGGGCATGCCTGGTGACGCTTCTGGTAACATCATCATTTCCATCGACGGCAAGGAAAGATACAATCAGAACGTTTCCGTTGGAGGAAATGCATTGATTTTGAATGACTTGAATCTGCCCTTCGATTTCCACAACGTTTCAATAGCCTATTCAGGTGACGGAAAATATGCGGGCTTTGTCAAAAACGCAACAATCGAGCCCTATTTTTATATAATGACTCCCGAAGATGGCTTTGGATTTAACTATTTTGAGGTTAGAACCTGCTCCAATTTGCCGGGCTACATTAAGGTTGTGATTGATGATAAGATTGTTTTCAACAAAAAGTCAAGCAGCGGAAACGTTGAAATCGATTTGAGCAAATATGCCGTTGGAACACACAGCTACGAAGTGTTCTATTCAGGCAAATCAGTTAAAAAAGGGAAATTCACGACTTCAAGCGTTGACATTGAATACGAATCAGACATAGTGTATGGTGATTCCGTTGAATTCGGCACTTATGAAATAGAAAAAAAGGGTTTTGCAAAATTCAAAAACAAAACATATCAGTTCATACCTGAGAAAGATGCGGATGGCTATAGCTATTATGCCAGCCTCACAATATCAGATTTTGATGTGGGCGAAAACATCGTGGAATTCACATTCGGCAAAGAATCATTCAACAGGTCAGTTTTCGTTTCTCCGAAACTCACTTTCCCATCCAAATTATGGGTTAACGGCACATATAATATCATATTTAATGCATCAAGCGATTGTGATGGAGAATTGATCTTGTCAGGTTTAATAAACGGCACTTACAAGGCCGAAAACGGAAAATTGAAAGTTCCAGTCTCCGACTTAATCCTTGGGGAATATAAGCTCAATGCAAAATATGAAAACTATTCATGGAACTATGACATAAGCGTGCTTGATGAAACTCCAAATCCGATCATTACGGATTATTATCCGAGCACCGTATGCGTATGGGACTGGCTGTATAATTGGGAGGACACCTATAATTATCAAATTGGGGTTTTCGATGAGAACTATCCTCTCACAGGAATTACCAATATATATTATGATGGAATATTGAAGGAAAGCATTGAAGGAGACGTCAGCTTAACCTGGCCTCCTTATTGGGATGACCTTGGAAAGCATACAATATTCATTGAATATAAGGATGATTTCAATACAGTCAACAGAACTGTTGATTTTGAAGTTGTTGACCATGAATGCTATATTGATGTTGATGGCATTTCAGTCCGCTTGAATTATGATGCTGTTGGCATTCTTACCGCTAAAGTTGATAATAATACCATAAAAACAGTCAACGTTAAAGGAACTGATGAAGGTTACCAATATTTCAATATTCCTATCAAGGACGTTAAGAAAGGTCAAATCTATAATATTGAAGTTGCATTCGATGGAAAAGGAGGCAATTATTCATTCAACTATTCCACTGATTATGAGGTATCATGCCCAATTGAAATCTCTGCAGGCGATTTTGTGTGGGGTTGTGAAGATACAGTCTTCATCGAGCTGCCTAATGACATCAAGGGAAAACCTGTAGTAGAAATTGACGGCAAGACTTACAATACTGCCAAAGTTGACATTTCCGGTTTGGGCCCTGGCCGCTACATCATTTACGCATCATATGAGGGCGATGAAAAATATCCTTCAAACTCCACCAATGCTACAATAAACCTTATTGCAGAAATAACTGGTCCTGATGAATCTTCATATTCTTATGGGTCTAAGTTCGGCATAGATTTATTCCTTCCAAAGGATGCCAAAGGCGATTTGATAGCTGAAATCAAATATGATGACGGGTTTGAAGTCAACCGAACTGCTTCTGTGGTAAACGGCAAGGCTACAATCAATCTGCCTTCCGACCGTGTCGGCAGATATGACGTTAAAGCATATTTCAATGGGGACTGCGAAGTTGAGCCTTATTCTGAGTCATTCATAATAAAGCCTGGAAGGTCCTCCAACACAGTGCAATACGGCACTGACCAGAACATAAAAATATCCATGGACAACTACACAAATGCAGTGCTTGTCTTATGTTTCTATTCAGGAGGTTACGTTCCTATTGCAGAGTTTGACTTAAGCAAAAGCAATTCAATCCTCATAAACAAGGCAGTGCTAAACAAGGCAAAGTCTTTCATGAAAATCAGGTTGAATCAGGTGGTTAAAAATGGATATGGCTCTGCATACTTCCAATTATATCCATTTGTATACAAGGACGGCAAGCTTCTCTCCAGGGCGGATCCAATTACATTCAAATTCCCTTCAAAGGTCACAGGTGCTGCCAACATCAATATGCTCTATACTGCAGGAAAAGGATATGCTCTGAAGGTATATGACATATTCGGCAAGCTTGTGGGAAGCGGTGAAAAGGTGAAAATCAAGATAGGCAAAAAGACCTTCACAGCAACAACCAAAAACGGCGTTGCCAAGTTCAAGATACCGAACACAATAGTGCCTGGAAAATACTCAGTTCAGATAAGCTATAAGGATTTCAAGGTCAGCAAAAAGCTCACAGTAAAACAGATATTGTCCATAAAGACTGTCAAGGTCAAAAAATCCGCCAAAAAGTTGGTTTTGACTGCAACACTTAAAAAAGTCAACGGCAAATACATCAAGGGCAAATGGATCAAGTTCAAGTTCAACGGCAAAACATACAAGGCAAAAACCAGCAAGAAAGGCTTTGCGAAAGTCACCATCAAAAAGTCAGTCTTGAAAAAGCTCAAGGTCGGCAAAAAGGTCACCTATCAGGCAACCTATCTGAAGACAACTGTCAAAAAAACTGCAAAGGTTAAAAAATAGAGGGGGTTCAACTCTCTATTGATTTTCTTTTTTTTAGTGCTAACTTATAAGTTATTATTTATAATATATTATATAGTGGTGTAATCATGAGGTTTAATAGGATTATTATTTTTTCAATATTCATTTTGGCTGTTTTTCTCATGGGTGCGGTCAGCGCTGAAGACAATGCAACAGGCGCTGATGCAGAAATAGCTCAGGAAATCAATGTGTCATTTTCTGAAAAGGTTTATCAGGAAGATTTGGGCGTTATTGATGTAAATATGCCTGAAAATGCCCAAGGCAGTCTGAAGGCAACGGTGGATGACGTTGAGATATATAATGAAAACATAACAAACAGGTCAGTAAAGATACCGATAAGCATTCCGAAACCCAAGTTTCCATATCTTGTCGTAAACAGGATTACTGACCATACCAACCACAAGATTGACATCTTCTACAATGAGATTCTTTTAAACTCATCACATACCCTGAAGGTCATGAAATTCAAGCCGGACCATGACTATGGCTTTGGAATCGGTGAAATCTTGAAGGATGACGATTCAGGCTATCAGCATCCTGCGGCAATGTTTCCGGAATCTGCAAACGGAACTCTGGAGGTTTTCATTGACGGCAACCTATCAGAAACACTCCAAACACATGTATTTACCATCTTAAATATTACCAAGCTCAACAGGCTTGATTTGGGCAATCACACCCTCAGATTCATATATTCCGGTGATGACTACTATCTCGCCTCCGACAGGACATTCAACTTCACGGTTGTGGATATGATAATCGACATTCCGGAAAACATTGTCCTTGACCATGATGACTGTCTGGCGGCCAGAATAGTCAACAATACCGACGGCACAATATATGTCTATTTCGACTCCGAACTGGTATTGTCCGGGAAATTGGATAAAAACGGCGAGTATCTGGAATCCCTGTTCAAGTATGTCAAATGCGGCCAGCATGAAATTGAAGTCATATACATTGCAAAGAACTTCCATAAATCCAAAAAAATTTCTGTAAACGTAAGTTATTATGTCGATTGCTGGGGAGATGGCTTCACCTATGGCGAGGAGGACTATATCGATATTATCGTTCCGACTGACTTTAAAAAGGATTGGATTGCAATAACTATCGACGGCGCAAAGTATGACAAGTTCACAATAGACAATTCCGGCTGGATTGATGTAGACGTTTCCAAATTGAGCGCAGGAAACCACACCCTTATATTTGACTTTAAGGGCAATGAAAAGTACAGCAATTACACTTTGACACATAATTTCACAGTATCCTATAGAATTAATGGTCCTGAGTGGTATTATGATGACTATTCAACAGCATCATTGATATTGCCAAGCACTGCAAAAGGCAGCCTTGACGTTTACATTGACGGCAAGCTCTACAAAAGCCAAAAGCTTTCAAAAGGCAAGGCCTCAATTACCATTAAAGGTTTGAAAAGCGGTGATCATAATGTCACTGCAAAATATGTCGGCGATGACTTTGAAGTCGAAGAGCTCAGCACAAGCGTTTATGTGCCCGTTCCGGTTACAATCAAGGCAAGTGCATTAAGCGTTTACTACACAGACAACGCCAAATACAGCGTTAAGATCATGCGAGGGGCTGAAGAGGAATTTGACATCTATGTGTCAGTCAAGATAGGCAAGAAGACACTTGATGCATATACCAATGAAAATGGCATTGCAACATTTAAATTGCCTAAGCTGAAACCTGGAAAATACACCATGACAATCAGTTGCAATGGCGTAAAGGTCACTAAAAAGCTAACCGTTAAACAGATTTTAAGCCTAAAGACAGTCAAGATTAAAAAATCCGCTAAAAAATTGGTCTTGAGTGCAAAACTAAAAGCTAAAAAGCCAATCAATGGCAAATGGATCAAGTTCAAGTTCAACGGCAAAACATACAAGGCAAAAACCAACAAATATGGTATTGCAAAGGTAACCATCAAAAAATCAGTCCTGAAAAAGCTTAAAGTGGGCAAAAAATACACTTATCAGGTCAGCTACCTGAAGACTTCAGTCAAAAAAACAGCTAAAGTTAAAAAATAGAGTTGATTCTCTATTTTAATTATTTTTTTTTAACCGCAATTTTTATTAATTTTTAATATAAATTTATTATCATGGCGGAGAAATATTTGAGGGAAAACAGGAACTCATTTAATATTGTTAAAAAGTCCAAGATTTATGCAAAAATAACAAATCTGGACGATGCTATTTTTATAAGGGATTTATTAATCCAAAATGACTGGGATTTGAATAAGATTCCCCAAACCATTAAAAAAGATGACGATTACCTTGTTCTGGCAATAATTGATGAAAAATTGCACCTGCTCGGCAAATACAAGTCCCAGCCTGATACATTAACAATTCTCAATCTCATTAAACAATTTAAAAGAAATCCGAACAATTCACAATACGGTCTCAACATCACAAGGGTCTTCGACACTTTAGTGATTAAAAAGCAGATTGCCGGAGACAGCTATATTTTCGGATATTACGATAATTTTGAGGATGCTCGATTCGTCAGAAATTTCCTCCTGGACCATGACTGGAACGTTAACGCCTTTAGGGAAATAGAGTTTGACGACGAGACACATTCATATAGGGTTGTTAGCATAATTGACGACTATGTCTATGTTCTGGGCAATTTCAACTTCAAAAGCCAAATAAACCTTGAAAGGGTTCATGAGGAATTCTTGGCAAAAATATCCAAGCATAAATATGGCCTTGCAAGATACCCTTACCTTGATTCGCTCAAGGACAGGATTCCCGAGCTTGAAGAGAGATTTCAGGTCAAAACAAAAGATGAAAATTGGTCATTTGACAATATTGACGAAAACGAATCCATACTCAATCAGGTCATTTTCAATCTGACTCCCTTCCAGCAGGCGGTTTTAAATTCCATAAGTTCAGACACATCATTTGGGGAAATCAAAAGGTCATTGATAAGATACAATTCCAAAAACTTTGAAAACAAGATTTTAAGGAATTTGGATGAGCTTATCAATTTGGATTTGGTTGAAGAAAGGGATGGCAACTATTCGAAAACAAAGTTATAAATATTATGCAAGATTAATATTAAATTGTATTTAAGAAATTAAATACAAGTTCTTTTTTGGTTTGAACTTAATTAGGGGAGTTTCGGTCATTGTGTCTCCCCTATTTAAATTAACGTTTTTTTTATTGTTTTTCGCTTAACAGTTGTCCGGCCACACCGATGTCTTCTTTTTCATATCCCTGGACCAGAACTGTTATCGCTTCAATAGGCAAGTCGTAGGCTTCAGCTACAACTTCAGACACTTTTTTAACCATTTCTCTTTTCTTTTCTAGTGTTATTGTATTGTTTCCACCAATTGTTATTACTGGCATTTTATCACCATTTAAAATATATTAAGTATTGACTATAAATAGATTATTAAAAGGATTTGATATAATGCTCGGTGAAAAAGAACTTGTTAAGCTGTTTCCGGATTTTGCCGATTTGGTGCAGCCTTCCGGAATTGACTTGGAATTGGATAAGATATACACTCAGGAAAGCGAAGGGTCTTTAATTGACAATGAAAAAAGCCTGCCCGAAATTAAGGAGATGGAAGGCGATATCTATACATTAAAGCCGCATACTGCATATCTTGCAAGCATAAAAAGGAAAATCAAGATTCCTAAGGGCTATACAATGCTTTATCTTCCAAGATCCACTCTCTTAAGGTCATTCATTTCCGTTCAGACTGCTGTAGGGGATCCCGGTTTTTATGGAACACTGATGTTTATGATTTACAATCATGGCGACTATGAATATAAGATAAAATCAGGCGACAGAATCGCTCAGGCAGTCGTATTTCCGGTTGAAGGATCAGGGGAGTACTCAGGTTCCTATCAGGAGGAAGAAGAGTGAATGTAGCAGACAAGTTCGTCAAAATCCTCGAAGAGGAAGGAATCGAAAACGTTTTTGGAATTCCGGGCGAGCAGATAATGCCTCTTTACAAGGCGCTTTCAGCTTCAGGCATAAATCACATCCTTACAAGACACGAACAGGCGGCGGCTCACGCAGCTGACGGGTATTTTAGATCAAGCGGTAAAATCGGCGTTTGCATCGCAACCGCTTCTCCGGGTGCCTTGAACTTTACAATGGCTCTGGCAACAGCCTTCAAGGACAACATTCCCATTCTGGTTTTGACAGGAGATAATGAACTCAAATACAGAAACACCGATCATTTCCAGACAACACCTCAGGTTGACATATTCAAGCATATAACAAGGGCGTCATACAATCCTTTAAACGGTACCGAAGCGATGTACATGCTGAGGGCAGCCATCTATGAGCTCAAGACAATACCTAAAGGTCCTATTCACATCAATCTGTCAAAGGACGTTCTGCTTGAAGAGGACTTTGAGGACTTCAAGCTATGCTATCTGTGTGAGGATGACATGTCAAACATCACAAAGGCTCAGGAGCTGATTGACAGATCCGAAAGGCCGCTTTTCATTTTAGGTGCAGGAGCAATCACACAGAAGGAAAGAATTGAAGAGATTGTCGGAAGATTCAATATTCCTGTCACTACAACATTCCATGCGAAGGGAATAATTTCAGAATATGACAAGCTGAATTTGGGTCTCGTCGGAATCCGCTCAACACCAAGGGCAAAATATGCATTTGAAAATGCCGACTGCATTATCGCATTGGGCATAAAGGCCTC
The DNA here is from genome assembly GCA_030539795.1 of Methanobrevibacter sp. Classification (GTDB taxonomy): domain Archaea; phylum Methanobacteriota; class Methanobacteria; order Methanobacteriales; family Methanobacteriaceae; genus Methanocatella. The sequence goes on along the minus strand of JAUNXN010000006.1, from coordinate 6,678 downwards.
TGAAAGAACACTTCCTGAAATACCAGACAATCTGATTCATGTAAACATCAACAAGGACGTCCTGATAGGTGATTATCCGATTCATGGAAAGGTCGAAGACTTCCTTGATGAAATCAGGTTTAAAGAGACCGCATGGCTTGATGATATTTTAGAGATAGATAATGAAATTGAAATCGAAGGAATGGACAGTGATTTGAAGCCGCAGGCTGCAATCAAAAGAATTTTAAGTAGATACTGCGATAATATCATTGTTTCAGATGCGGGATCCCATACCACTTGGACTACCCTTCTTAAAAAGTCAGTGAAGCCAAGGCAGTTTCTCTTTCCGGGCGCAATGGCTCCTATGGGTTATGGCCTTCCGGCTGCAATCGGTGCAGGCATTGCAACTTCAGAAAAAATAATTCTCATCAATGGCGACGGGGATATCCAGATGAATATCCAGGAGCTGGCAACACTTAAGGAAAACGACCTTGATGTTGTTGTGTTCATCCTGAACAATTCTGAATTCGGAATCATCAGGCAATGGGAAGAGGACTTCTATGATATGGAAGCCTATCAGGTCAAGCTAAAAAATCCGGATTTTACAAAGTTGGCGTCAAGTTATGGAATCGATGCAGTGCGTGTCGATAACCTTGAGGATTTGGAGATGATCCTGCAGAAGGACCTTGCAGGACCTCTTGTTGTTGAGGTCGTTGTGGAAAGTGAAAACATTCCGCTTCCTAAATGATTTCCTCTTCAACATAATTTCTTATAATTTCATCTATTTCAACATCGTCATATAGGGGAGCCAGGTAAAATTCATCATTTTCTTCGTATATTATTCCGACCGGTGTGATTGATGCGGAAGTGATGTTGCCTTTTCTGAAGACAAATTCACTTTTGAATGCAAATGTAAATCCATGTAACTTTCTGAAACTGTATTCGACAATTTCATTAAAGTCAAATGCAGTTTGAATAACTTTTTTGATATTCTTATCCATTTCTCACACCTTTTATTAATGTACGGACTTCTTTTTTCAAAATCAATCTTATGGCTGCGGGAATTAACTTCAAAATGTTTATGTCAAGTTCATTATCGCCTTTTCCGTCAAATATGCTCCCGTTAAATGAAGGCTCTGCTGTCAGCCTTGCGTTTTTATGGGCTTCGTTCACGATTATAAGCAGGCTCCAGATGTAGCCAATATATTTTGCAGTATCGGCATATGAGTCAAGTCCGAAAATCAGATGGTTGTCCATTTTCTTGACTTTGATGCATCTGACGAATGACCTTAAAAATTCCTTGAAGTCATCAAGGCAGGGCTTTGCCAGCTTAAGTATTTTCTTTACATCCCTTTTTTCATCGTCTTCGCTTTCTTCTTCTGATTCAGTGTCTTTTTCACTTTCTTCTGTTTTAGGAAAATCAAGAGAATAAACTTTAATCTTTTTTAAAATAAGTATTTTTAAACATCCTTTAAGTTCAGGACCGGTTTTTTCGTAGATAAACACGAGCTTAAGTCCTATAAAAAGTAAAATAATAATAAATATGATGATTATAAGGATAATCATCAGTAGGATGTTTAACATGTTTGTTCCTAGTCGTCGTCTTCTTCTATTTCTACTTCAGTGGTATATTCAGGTTCAATGTATTCGGATTCGTCGTAAACGTCATCATTACTGTTTGAGTTCATGTATTTCTTAACGATGTCTCCGATCATCAGTCCTATGTCGGATAATGCCTTGTTGGTAGTGTTTCCTTTACTTAAGTCAAGAACACGAACGCCTTCAGCATCATTTCCTTTTTTAGGAATCAATACCATGGAAATTGGCTCTACACCGGCACCTGCACCTGCCGCTCCGCTTCCTTCATTGCTGAGGAGATTTTCACCAGCAGCAAAACCCACTCCCATTCTTATTACGGGAATTAGGAGTTTGTCTTCGGTTTCTATTGGGGTACCAATAACATTGTCAACATTTATTAGCTTACGTAATTCATCAACAGTAGTTCGAATATTGTCTGTCATAGTTTCACATCCTAAGTGTTTTTATATTTGTCTTTAATAGTATAATATGTTTGTGAAAAAATTTGAGTAATACTTTTTTTATAGTTTAGACATATGTTTCAAGTGTAAGTTTTTAGTTATAACTTATACGGCACATATTTTAGACATCCATTTCAAGTGTAACTTATCACTTATAACTAAATGATGTAAAATATTTATTACATAAGGCTTCCATACCGAAGCTAGTTATAACTTATACTTTCTAAGTTTATGTAAACTATTTCTTACATTAAGAAAAAAATAGGGGAAAAATCCAAAAGTTATAAGTTATAATTGAAGTTGAAATAAAAAAATAAGAAAAACAGAATCATAAGTATGATTCTGCAATGGATGCCACACCGGCACCGGCATCGTCGATTACGCCTAAACCTTTTAAGGTCATTCCGATTGCCGCAAAGGTTTGAGTCAATTCCTTGTAGGAAATATTTCCCATGTGTCCGATTCTGAAAATGTTTCCTTTCAAGTGGTCTTGTCCGCCAGCCAATTCAACGCCGTATTTGTCACGGGTAGTGCCTCTGAACTGGTCATCGGTAACTCCTTCAGGCATTTTGACTGCAGTTACGGTTGCAGATGAAACCGCTTCGTCTGCGAATAATTCTAAACCTAATGCTTTAACAGCTTCTACGCTTGCTTTAGCTGCCTTGTGGTGACGTGCGACTCTGTTTTCAAGTCCTTCTTCCATAACTATTTTCAATGCTTCGTTCATTGCATAAGTCAATGATACGGATGGAGTGTATGGGGTTTGAGGAGGTACTTTAGAACCGCTTTTTCTAGCCGCTTTCAAATCCAAGTAGTATGTATTGGTTTCCACTTTATCAACGGCAGCCCATGCGTCGTCGCTTAAAGTAATAGCTGCCATTCCAGGTGGTGCAGCCAAACATTTCTGTGATCCGGTAAGACAGACGTCAATTCCGAACTTTTCAACATCTACATAATCTCCTCCAAGGGAAGATACGGTATCTACGATGTATAATGCATCATAATTTTTCATTACTTTACCGATTTCTTCAATAGGTGCAGCTACACCGGTAGAAGTTTCGTTGTGGATAACACTGACTGCTTTGATGTCTTCATCAGCGTCTAAAGCTTCTTTGACTGCTTCAGGGGTAACAGCAGTTCCCCATTCTACAGCCAATTCTTGTGCGTCAATTCCATGAGTTTGAGCTATGTTCATGAAACGTTCTCCGAATTTTCCGCCGACAACATTCAACATCTTTTCTCCAGGTGCTACGGTATTTGCAATACCCGCTTCCATAGCAGCAGTTCCAGATCCGGTTAATAAATAAGAATCATTTGGGGTTTGGAAAACTTTACTCATCAATTCAGTAGTTTCAGTTAATATTTCTCCATATTTTGCGCCCCTGTGATTAACAACAGCCTGTGACATTGCATTGAGTACTCTTGGGTGTACTGTTGTTGGTCCAGGAAGCATTAATAAAATATCGTTCATTACATTCCTCCAATTGTTAAGCTTTCTTAAGCTATTTTTATTTATAATTCTTATACTTATTAAATATTTTCAATTATGTTATTTTATTCAGTTATGCGGAAAATCCATCCTACATTTTAGTACAGTGTTTATGATTAAAGTAAGTTTTTTAAACAATGCTTAATATATATGTAATATATGCTATTTAATGGAGAAGAACTCACATTTAAGAGGATTTTCACGTTCGTTTTCGGATTGCTTGTAATGTCATTCGGCGTTGCATTTTCAATCACATCAACACTTGGAACAACACCAATAAGCTCTATGGCTTATGCATTGGCGTTGATTACTAATTTAAGTGTTGGAATGACTACTTTTATATTCAATGCAGGACTGATTGTAGTCCAATTCCTGATTTTACGTTCACGATTCAATAAAAGAAGGTTGCTTCAGCTCATCAACTGCGTGGTGTTCGGATACTTTACCGATGTGGCTATGCATTTCGTCTCACTCATCCCATTTGACGCATCGGCCGTAATGTGCTTTATATATCTGGTATTGAGCATATTCCTCATTGCATTGGGAATATTCATATATCTTCCTTCAAATATAGCTCCGCTTCCGGGGGAAGGATGCGTTGAGGCGATATCCATCGTTACAGGATGGAGATTTTCATCAGTAAAGATAGGATTCGATGCCACCATTGTTGCATTGGCTTTGATAATGTGCTGGCTGTGGTATACAACCCCGTTCGGTGCCGTTTATATCGGAACGGTGATATCCGCTTTCTTTGTCGGATATACATTAAGGCAAATTTCAAACATCTACACACATATCACCGGCAAAGAGATCAATGTTGTTCATGAATAACACTTTAATAACAATAAATTATTTAACAAACTAAAAGCTAAAATTAATATAGTGAGGTTTAAACATGGAATTTGGTCTTTGGGAAAAATATTATAAAGATATCCTTGAAGATTTTGGATTTTCAAGAAGCAAGGATGAGGAGTCCGCAAAACTGTTGGATGAGATTTTATCAATTGAAGGATGCTACACTCTTGAAGAATTGACAGAACGCGTAAGCTTTTCAGACAAATTCATAGTATTCGGCGCAGGGCCTTCCCTAAAAAAGCATGTCAAAATGCTTAAGGAGGAATATGACTTGAGGGATTATGTTTTGGTCACAGCGGATGGTGCCACAACAGCCCTAATCGAAGAGAGAATCCGTCCTGATGTTGTAGCCACTGATTTGGATGGAAATCTTGATGACATCATGCTGGCCAACCTAAGGGGTGCAGATGTTGTAATTCATGCTCATGGAGACAACATAGACAAGATTGCATCATTGACATCATTTTTCGACAATAAGATGGGAACTACACAGGCACAGCCTATAGGAAATCTCTACAATTTCGGAGGATTCACCGATGGGGACAGAGCAATATTTCTGGCTGTCGCTTTAGGAGCATCCCAAATAATATTGGCGGGAATGGACTTCGGAACCAAGGTAACCAAATATTCAAGGCCTAACCTGGACGTTGAAGTTGCAGATGCTGATGACTTCAAAAGGAAAAAGCTGATGTATGCGGAGATGCTGACAGATTGGATTCGAGATAACGAACCTGTCGAGCTGATTAATTTAGTGGATAATGACAAATAATTATTATTGAATAAAGTGGATAACATGGGAATTGAAGATATTTTAATGTATGATGAAAGCCTTTTTCAGGATATAAACGCTTTCGATCCGGATTACATGCCTCCAAACTATAATTTCAGGGATACCCAAATGGAAGCAATGGCAATTGCAATAAGGCCTGCCATGAGGGGCGGCCAGCCATCAAGCGCAATGATTTTAGGCTCACCGGCAACAGGAAAGACAACTGCGATTAGAAAAGTCTTCGAGCTTGTTGAAAAAACTACAGAAAAAGTCGTTTGCGTATATATTAACTGCCAGCTCCACACAACCCGTTTCGGAATATTTTCACAGATTTATAAAAAGCTGTTCGGCCATATTCCGCCTGAAACTGGAGTTCCATTTTCCAGAATCTATGATCAAATCATGCAGAATCTTCAAAAAAACAATAAGTCACTGGTTATTGCATTGGATGACGTTAACTATCTGTTCCAATCAAAAGCTGCCAATAAGGTATTTTATGATATCCTAAGGGCATATGAAGAATATCCTGGCGTCAGAACCGCAATATTTTCAATTCTTTCAGACTTGGAGTTCAGATATGTCTTTGATAAGAACGTAAATACCGTGTTCATTCCTCAAGAAATCAATTTCCCGCTTTATTCCTACTCTGAAATAGAGGATATCTTAAGGGACAGGGTGAAAGCCGGATTTTTCCCAGAAGTTTTGCCGGATGATATTTTAGAGCAAATTGCAATGTTTACAGAAGAAAAAGGTGATTTGAGAATAGGAATCAATCTCTTAAAGTCATGCGGCAATATTGCAGAAGCTTCCGCCAGTCGTGAAATCACACAGGAACACTTCGACCAGGCAATAGAATCACTGGTTTCAGTCAATGTCGCCGAGACAATAACTTCCCTGAATGATGCCGAATTGGATCTGTTGAAAATGATTGCCGAATGGGAAGATGTCTGCAAAGCCAAAGACCTGTCAGAAAAATATAAGGAAGAAACAGGTTCCAGCTATGCTTCCTTTAATAGAACCCTTGATAAATTGGAATTTGTAAGGCTGGTTGATACCAAATTTACAGGAAAAGGGGTTAGGGGAAATGCTAGAGAAATTATATTGCGTTTTAACCCCGATGACTATGAAATATAGCTTTCCTGTAGGATAAATTAGTTTCTGTTAACATTAGATTGCATGGTAAGCTTAATCTAATGGTAGCAACTAAGGGTTTGGTATTGTTAAAAACAAATTGAATCCTCTAGATAATGTAGGGATTTTGCGCTGCTACGACAGAAATAACAGATAAAAGCAATGTTGCGATTACTGCAAGCATTACCATGCAAGATTGAACGTCAATGTTGCTGTACATAATTTCGTCTTTTATACTACTTTTTTTCCTTAAATCTACTTGAATTGTGGTGTCATTATTTTCGAACATGTTAATCACTATATTTTAAATTGTTGGAAGTCCATATATAAAGAAAGAGTGAGAGAGCATTTGAAAAGTAATCTTTTTGAGGTAAATTCATGAAAAATTTTGAGTATTTTGAAGTAACGGCCGACAT
>JAUNXN010000060.1 GCA_030539795.1 Methanobrevibacter sp. | reverse complement strand
GCATCACTTTCACTGGCTACAGCTTTAGCCAGTAATGTTTTACCGGTACCTGGTGGACCATGCATCAATACTCCTTTTGGAGGTGCAATACCTAGTTTTTCGAAGAGTTCAGGTCTTTTAAGAGGAATTTCAATCATTTCTCTTACTTTTTTGACTTCTTCTTTAAGACCTCCGATGTCTTCGTAGCTTACATCAACAAGGTTTCCGACACCTTCGATTTTGCTTACGTCAACCGGACTTTCGTGAAGTTGAACTTCAGTATTAGGGCCAACAATCACGATGTCTTTAGGATTTGTTGACACTACTGCAAATTTGATTTCTTTCATTGCAGGAGTGAAGTCCATCAATTCTTCAAATAAGCTGTTAAAGCCCATGCTTGGTCTTGGTGCTCTGATTTGTGATCCGATAATGTCACCTTGCACCATCACTTTGCCGGCGAATAAACCGCGCACATCACCCTGCACACGGATGTTATTTTCAATAGGTGCTAAAACAACTTTTTTAGCTTCGGTTGCTTTAGTTTTCTTAATAGTGACTTCTCCGCCGATGGTTGCACCGGAGTTTTTACGGACCAATCCGTCAATTCTGATAACTCCAAGTCCAATGTCGGTTTGTGAAGGAAGAGCGATAGCTGCAGTTCTTTTTTCACCAACAATTTCAATCAAGTCTCTTTCATGAATGTCTAAGTCATCCATTATGTTCGGATCAAGTCTTGCCACTCCTTGACCGACGTCCTTTTGTGAAATTGCTTCTGCAACTTTTAGTGTAATTTCAGTGTTTGCCATGATTATCATCTCCTTTTAAATGGCTGTAATGTAAATAATTATTATCTGTCAAATCTTTTTGTTACTTTTTGTAACTTTATTGACAAGCATATCTGTGTATGTTTTACTATATAAATGTTTCGGTTTTGAAGATTTTTCAAAACCAATGTAAAATAAGTTATTCATTCTATTATTGACATTCTGTTGGTAATTTATTTTAATACGATTTATAAATATTGATTTATTTTAAAAAATTAAAATTAAAGTGTTATATCAAAATCAAAAATTTAATTACTTTATGACACTTTAACATTTGTTCGTATTGTTTAAAACAAGTTATCTGATAATTCCGCCAAATCCTGTGAACAGCTCTATGACCTTTTCGATGTCTTCCTTATAGAGTGCTGTCACTTCAAAGGTCAGGCTTATGGAATCGTCATCGATTTGGGGGCCGGTATATGCGTCAGTCAATCTGATGTCAATGAGATTTGCGATGTTCATGACGGTATTCTCAATTGTTTCGACATGGACATTTTTTGGAAATACGCAGCTGATGGATTCGGTTTTCTTATTCAGGTTCTCAAGTTTCCACTGGTAAAGCTCTCCGGGAAGCAATATTCTGATATTTGCTACACGAAGTTCCTTGGTTTTATTTCCATCTCTCAATATGGCTGTCTTTCCGTCAATGCTTTCGAGGATTCCGACATGGATTTTCCCGGAATAGATATGCTTAAGGCCAACTTCCTGGCCGATCTGCTCATTCAGATATGTGTATTCGTAACTTAAGGCGCTGATTGCCTTATCACTTCTACCCAATGCGTTTGTGATGTCGCCCATATGCTTTGTCGCCTTGATGGCAATATCGATGAATTCCTCTTCATCGCAGCTGTTGATGACGTCCCTAAGTTCGATTACTGAATCGGCCAAGGCATTTCTGACTTTCGGGCCAAAATTATTTCTTGATTGGATATTATATGTCAGATATGGATTTTGGGATACGATACGAGCTATCAAATCAATCATCAGATTGTAAATAGGACTTTCATAGTCTTCGGTTTCTGAAATGTCCACACTCAACTTTTCAATTGCAGACGCCGCTGAAATGAATGAAAAATGGGTTAGGACCTGCACGATGCTCATCATGAAATCGTGATTTTCGGCTGTTGTCTCGATTATCCTCATGTTTTTGCCTGCAAGGTAATTGTAGACCTTAGGATACCATTCGCCCTTTTTGTCTGCAGTCAGGACTATGACCTGATTGTCCAGGCGGGTTGTTCTCGGACCAAAGACGGGGTGTGTTGGAATGTATTCCACTGTTTCGGGCAATGATTCGGCCATTGCTTTTGAAGGCTCTTCCTTGATGGAAGTCACGTCAACCATCAATGATCCGCTTTTCATAAAAGGTGCGACTTCACGGATGACCTCTGAAGTGTATTGTATCGGCACTGAAACGACCAGTATGTCGCTGATGTTTGCCAATCCTGCATTGGATTCAATAAAATTCACGCCCAATTCATCGGCCACGCGTTTGCCTTTTTCAGCATCGTATCCAGTTATGAATACATTAAATTCATCTTTAAAGTAGTATACGAGTGTCTTTCCCAACCCGTCACTACCTCCAATAATTCCAACATTCATTTTAACCATTACTAATTTTAGAATTATTAAGTATATAAATTATTAACTAGAAAAATTAGTGTGAATTATGAAAATTATAAAAGAAGATGAAAAGGAAGGAATAGTTGAGGTTGTTCCTGAAACGTTGGATGACCTGTGGCATCTCTCCCATATAGTTGAGGTTGGAGACAATGCATCCTCCAAAACAACCAGACGTATTCAAGATACCAGTGGAGATAAGCTTAGAAGCGATAGGGGAGTTAAAAAAACATTCTACTTGGGTCTGGATGTGGAAAGCATTAATTTTCATTTGTTTACAGGAAAATTAAGATTGACAGGTGTCATCACAAGGGGTCCTGAAGATCTGATTCCTCTTGGGTCTCACCACACCCTTGAAGTAAAGCTAAACACTCCTATATCAATCAGGAAGGAACGCTGGCCAAAATGGGCAATAAAAAGAATCAATCAGGCCATTGAGGCATCTAAAAAATTATCCGCAATCATTGTTGTATTGGAAGATGATACTGCAACGCTAGGTTTGATGAGGCAGTTTGGAATTGAATACTACGGTCCGATTAAGGGACATGTGTCCGGTAAAAGGATAGTCGATAAAAACAGGCAAAAGAACATCATTCAATTTTACGAAAAGGTAATCGAATCAATTGAAAAATTCGATTCAATTCAAAATATCGTCATTGCGGGACCCGGTTTTGTAAAAAACGATTTTTATGATTATATTAAGGACAAGCATAAGGATCTTGCCAAAATTGCCATTATTGAAGCCACCGGGTCCGGAGGCAGAAACGGAATAAGTGAAGTTCTAAAGAAGGGGACTGTTGAGAAGTTGACTGCCGAAAATAGGGTTGCTCTTGAAATGGCAGCCGTTAATGATTTGCTCACTGAAATCGCCAAAAACTCATCCAAAGTCGTTTACGGGTTGAAACAAACCAAAAATGCTATCAATTTGGGTGCCGTTAGCGAACTGCTGATTCTGGACACCAAGGTTGCAGGCGAAAATATGGGCGATGCAATGGACATGGTCGAGAACATGAAAGGTGAAGTGATGGTTGTAAGCAGTGAACATGAGGGCGGAAAACAATTGGAAAGCCTCGGAGGTATGGCGGCTATTCTAAGATATGAGATAGGTTAATTTCATGGAATATTATATATACATGGTCAATTAAAGTTATATTAGTGATAAAAATGTATTATTCGTCGATTATTATTGCATTTATCCTGGTATTTATATTATCAGCGGTAGGCACTGCAGTTCTAAATATTATTTTTAGATTTTTGGGAAAAAGAGGTTATTTGGGAAACTTATATCCGAATGTCAGAGGTGGAACTCCACGTGCAATTGGGGTAATTCCATTCCTCATACTGTCTTTTTTTATGATACCTGGTGCCAACAGTCTTATTTTAATTATAGGTATTTTTGCATTAATTGACGATATTATAGGCCGTAAAAAATGTGAACCATTAGGCATTGAATGGGGCCAGCTTTCAAGAGGAATCGGAATATTGCTGGTTATAATTGCAGGTATTATTGAAGGATATTGGATTTCTGCAATTTTCATAGCATTCATGGTCCAGCCGATGAACATTTCAGACATGCAGCCTGGTTCAACCTGTATCGTTACAATGATAATGTGTATCGTTACAGTAATTCTCATGTTGATTGTCGGCTCTCCAATGGTGGGCGAATTGCCTGCAGTCTATACTCCACTGCTCATATTCGTTGTATGCTTAGGTTATTGTCCTCTTGATTTTTCAGGAAAAATCATGCTGGGTGAAGTTGGAAACCATACATTTGGAGTAGCGCTCGGTTTGGCCTTTTATTATGTTGGCGGATTATGGTCCGTTATTTTGCTTGGAATCATAACCACTGCATTAATTGCATTTGTCAGAAGAAACAACTTGAGAGTTTTCTTCAGGCAAAAGCTAAGAATACTCAATCCAACATTCGGTGATTATTTCATGGATGTTTTAACCGGCGGAGGATTGGGTGACCTATGCAGAAAATGGATTCTTAAGGACAAACAGTATGTTGTTAAAAATCCGATATTGATTTCACTAGGATTTAGAAGGCTATTGTATAATCCTCATGCAGCACATCCAAAAGCTTACACTCCAAGAAAGCAAATACCAAGCTTAGCAAAAGGAGGATAAGCATATGAAAGCATTATTTATCGTCACTGGAAGAGGGCTGGGCGGTGATGCAATGGTCGCCCTGAATGCGATGAAGGCTCTTGAAAGAAGAGGGGTCGAGTGTGAAATCGCCCTTGACGCATCAGCGCACGGAACCTTATTTGAAAAGAACGGCTATTCATGGCACAGGATTTCTGTTCCTCATGCGGGAGGACACTCTGCTACAAAGCTGTCCGCTGCAAAAGGCGCTTTCAAATTACTTACTGCAACATTTAAAGCTAGAAGTCTGATTAAGAAGTTAAACGTTGATTTTGTTGTTGGTGTTTTGGGTGGCGGAGCTATTGTCGCATCGTTAGGAGGAAAATTTGCCCGCAAGCCAACATTCTCTTTAATTTCAACACCTCTGGATTCAAAAGTGTGTCCTAAATTCAATCAATCTTACATTTTGCCTGAACTGGACAAATTCAGATGGGAAACCTTGCCTAAAAATATGGATAAGGCTTTTTACCCGTTGTCTGAGGATGTCGGAGACGGCAATCCTGAAATCGCACTTCAAAAATTAAAGGAATTCCCTAACTTCGATGAAAATAAGAAGACTATAGTATTCTCCTCAGGATCATCCATTTTCAAGGGAATGCTTGATGGAATAAATTTGGTGTCCGAGTGCACTGACGAGTATAATCTTGTTCTGGTTGGAATTCCTCTAGAAAAGGAATATAATGATTTAATCGATGAAAATAAGATAGTCTATGTCGGTTATATTGATTGGATTAATCATTTATTCAAATTTGCAGATTTGACAGTCTTAACCGATGATGGGGTCTCTCTTGAAGAGGCATTGACCTGCGAAAAGCCTATAATTGCCCTTACAAAGGTGAAATGGGGAAGATATCAGAATATGGCAGGCGTGTTTAAGGGAGCTATCATTGAATCTGAAGTCAGTGATGTCTGCAAAAGCATTGATGAAGCTTTCAAAAACTACGATTCACTTCAAAAAAATGCATTGGTTTATGGTAAGCAATGTGCCGAGGCTGCTGATGATTTGGCAGACCGAATATTAAAAAAATTGGAATAGTGGCATTATAGCCACATGTTTTTTATAATTTTATAATTTGTATCTGTAGATGGATGAATCTCTATAAATTCGCTATAGTCGTCCAGATCATAATCCATTCTCATCAGATAGGATAGATAAGCCACATCGCTTACGGAAGATGGGGAGATATGACTGATTCTGTTTATTTTGTTTTTGGCCTTATCGAATTCCACTTCGGTAAATCCTGTTTTTTCAATTAGAATGTTCCAGAATGCGGATGGCCCTGCAATTCCCGGAATTGCAATTGTTGCCTTGTCATCATCACTGCACTGTGACTTTTCATTTTCAACAAAGCTTACTTCGGTGTTCAAACTCAATGTTTGAGGAATGCATTCATAGGTCATTTTATTTCCATATCCTGCCATGTTCCTTGCAGCTGTGATGCCCTCTTTTCTAGCTACTGGAGTTAGCTGATATCCTCCGGTAACATCACCTGCGGCATATATATTATCAACACTAGTTTTCATCATTTCATTAACTTTTATGCTTTTGTCATCGTTCAGCTCAACAATGCCTTCAGCAATTTCGCTGTTAGGTGTTCGGCCTGTTGCAAAGAATGGTGTTCCCTCCAGTTCATCACCCTCTTCAGTCAAGACCTTATCTTCAAATGCTTCGGCGATGTTGGTGTTCTCATAGATATTAACGTCGGACATGATCTTTTCCAAAACGTATTTCTTGGTTTTAGGACTGAGTTCCTTTAAAAATGAGCTTCTGGCAAAAATATTGACTTCACTGCCAAGTGTTGAGTAGATGTTGGCTATCTCTGCAGCTATGATTCCTCCGCCGATGATGTTCAGTTTTTCGGGAACATCGTCAATTTTTAGGATGTCCTTGTTGGTAAGTCCATATTCGCTGCCTTTTATATCTGGAATGAAGGGTCTGGCGCCTGTAGCTATTAGCAGATTATCATATTCAAAGCTTTCGTTGTTAACTTTCACTTCATTGTATTCAATGCTTGCTTCGCCGTAAATCACTTCATTGCCAAAGCTTTCATTTTCCATCTGATTGAGTTTTCTTAGGACTTCCTGTGTTTCGGTAATTTTTTCAACGATTTTTTCATAAGAAAATTCAACCTGGCTTTTGACAAATCCGTATTCATTGAATTTTTTGTTTGTATCAATAAATTTGCTTATGTCAGTCAATGCACAGATAACCATGCATCCCTCATTTAAGCAAGTACCGGCTATGTGATTTTTTTCAATTAATATAACTTCTTCTCCCAGTTTTCCAAGTTCTAGTGAGCCTAATCTTCCGGCAGGGCCAGAACCAATAACTATATTCTTCATTTTAACACCCATTTAGATAGTTTTATATAATACTAACTTTTAATATTATTAATATATTAAATTTTGGAGATAGATAGATTATGTGTATTGCAGCACCCGCTCACGTTGTTGAAATTAATAGAGAAGAAAACTGGTTATATGCTGACTTTGGTGGAGCAAGACAACAAGCTAAATTGGATTTATTGCCTGATGTTGAAGTTGGCGATTATGTTTTAATACATGCTGGTTATGCAATTGAAAAATTAACTGAAGAAGCTGCTAAAGAATCTTTAGAAGCTTGGGAAGAACTTTTAGACTTCCTTGAAGAAGAAGATAAAGAAATGGAAAAAGCAAGAATGGAACATCTTGAAAAAATCAATCAATAGATTGACACTCTTGTTACTCCTTTTATTTTTAAAAATTCATTTATTAAATCACCTTTAACAGGCTCTTCGGTTATTATTGTTAATATTGGACTTTTTTGGAGCTCTGTATCTTCTGCATAAGCTTGTCTTATGCCAATACCTTTTTTTGATATTAATCCTGTTGTACTTGCGAGTATTCCTTCGCTTTCAGATCCGACTTCTATTTCAATGACGCCCAAATCCAGGTTTTTTGCAATGTTTTTCAGAAGGGTTCCGGCCGGAATAATGTTTGTGAAAAGATTATTTAATTCTGGATCCTCTTTTATCACGTCAATTGTTGATTTGATGGCTCTTCTATCGACATCTGCTGCGGTAGCCAATGCCTTGTCGCTGATTTTTAGATTTCCACAGTATATCTTGCCGTCTTCGTTAAGTGATAGTCCAAGTTCGATCATTTTTTCTGCAACTCTAATTCTTGCAGGGTATTTCTTAAATTTTTCATTAATTCTTTCCCACATTTTAATCATCATTCCAACTTTTTGTACATTTAAGTTAAATTATGTTGAAAATGTAATATATATTTATTGTTGGCAATATGTAAAAAACGATAAAGTTGTCAGGTAAAACAAAAATCTCATAAAAAAATAGTTTGAAGTAGGCTAGATGGGATTCGAACCCATGACCTCCCGGTTATCAGCCGAGCGCGCTAACCAAGCTGTGCCACTAGCCTATGCTTTTAAAGTGACAGTTAACTGTCAACACTTATAGTTATATTAATTACTATATATAACTGTTTCGGTTATATATAGAATTAATTAAAATTTTTAAAAATTATCTGTTAATCATTTCGTTAATGGAGTCAGCCATAGCATGTCCTTCAACGATAATTTTTACATTTTCAATTCCTTCAACTTTTTCTGCTCTGATTTTAGCATCAGCAGCAATACGAGTAATACTCATACAACCCGGATTGGTTGGTTTAAGGACAATTTCAGCTTGGTCACCTTCAACGGTGATATTTTGTACAATGCCCATTTCTACAATACTGATTCCCATGTGTGGGTCATTAATTACAGAAATGGCGTCTTTAATGTTATTTACTAATTCTTCGGACATAATTTGTCTCCTATGTTTTATTGTACTAATAGATATTTACAATGGTATTTATAAAACTTGTTATTTTTTTGAAGCATCAATTTTTCAATCGATGTTTGATTTTCACACCTATGCCGTTTTTGCATTCTTCCATTTCTCGGCCGGTCATTATTGCTTTTCCAACGCCGACAACAGTATTGTCTTTAACGACAACCACTTCGTCGTTCGGCACGATTTTATGGTCTGCCTTGTCGATTCCGGGTGCGAATACTGTGTTGGTTTCCAGGTCAAAATCAATTTCAACAATATGGATTCCCAAATCTTTCAGGATTTCTCCGCCCGGCAGATTCAATCGGTATAATCCGTAATCCTTATTTAACAATGCCAATTGGGTGCCGTTGGATAGGATTCTTTTGTGATACATTCCTTTGGTTTTGACGTTATCCGGAATGAATTCCTCACCCTTTTGTCCGAATTGGAATTTTGCAATTGATCTCAGTTCATGCAATGTTTTTTCTCTTCTGTTTACCTTCGAATGATTCTTAAGTTCCATTCTAAGGTTATAAAGGGAATCGGGTGAAGTTGGCCTTCCGTCTTCACAAACGTTTATGAAATCATCAATATAAGCTTCACAGGACTCCAGATATCCTCCGGCAAGGTTTGCAACAATTGTTTTGCCTTCACAGTATCTTGCAATCAGCTTGCCTGTCTCTTCAATCTCGTCTTCGGACCATTTTCCGGTTGTGCTGACGTCATATGACTGTATCGGAAATGTATTTTCAAGTTCTCTTGGACAAATCCCGAAGGGGGATGTTACGATAAGTTCCTGATAGGATCGGGTAAGTTTTCTAAATTTTTGGTGTGATTTGGAATTGGAATAAGGTTTTTTCATACTGCA
>JAUNXN010000059.1 GCA_030539795.1 Methanobrevibacter sp. | reverse complement strand
AACAAAATTGCTTTTAACAATTTATGAAAGTTCAAAAAATTTAGATGAATTGAGAACCGCGATAGAAAAACCGTCCGCAACAATATTGCACGGCCTTAAAGAATTGGAAAATATAAATTTAATAAGGAAATCTCAAAAATACTATGAATTGACTTCAAACGGTTATCTACTTACTGCCAACATGGTAAAACTGATTGAAAATTGGTATTCCATTAATAAAAATAAAGATTTTTGGAACAACCATGACATATCCGATATCCCCGAGGATATCCTAAAGAACATGTACCTTCTAAAAGATGCTGAGTATGAATATTCAACAACAAGTGACCTGTCAAATGCGTTCAACAAATACATAAAACTAATTTCACAATCTACAGAATTGAAAATAATAATGCCAATCTACTCAGAAAATCATTTTAAACACTATATTAGACTTTTAGAAGAGAACAAATTAAAAGAATTGGAGTTAATCGTGAATCGAAAAATTTATGATTCCATAAAACAGAACTCTCAACTCAAACAGGGACTGATTAAAAACAAAAAAGTGAAAATAAAGTGCGTAAACAGAGATTTGAAAATATTCCTTACCTTCTCTGACGAATTCATGTCTTTAACTCTGTTTTTTAAGGATGGACACTATGACGATTCTCAAATTTTGATTGCAAAAGACGAAAATGCTTTAAAATGGGCATTGAAATTACTTCTGTATTTTGCCAATTAATGATTGAGGATTAAAATATGAGCGAAAAAAAAGATATTAACATAGAAATATTAAATTTGAGCAATAGAGATCTTTCAAATATATTAATTGGAAGAAAAGGTGGAAAAACAACAATAAAAATAATAGATAAGCTATTAATCAAACCTTATAATGCAAATCAACTGTCTAATTTACTTGAATTAGATTATAAAACAATCGTCCACCACATAAATATAGCACATGAACACAAATATGTTGACAAAGAGAAAACCAAAAATAGTAATCTATATTATCCGAGCAATAAATTAATTAATTGCTTAGACGAATATTACATAATAAAAGAATTTCTCTTAAATGAAAAATAAGGTGGAAAAATGAAAAGTGAAACATCAACACAACATCAAAAAGAATCATCAAAGGACATTACATGCGGAGTAATAACCCTCAGCGATAGTAGAAAATCAAAAAAAGCGGATTTGTCCGGCCAATATATGGCAGAGGAAATCGAAGCAAGATACACTTTAAAATCAAGGAGCCTAATTCCTGATGAAAAGGAAGATTTGATTAATGCTATCGAAAACATGATTTCAGAGGATATTGATGTTATCCTAACAACAGGCGGAACAGGGCTTGACCCTCGTGACATTACTGTTGAAACCGTTGAGTCACTTTTTGAAAAAAGATTGGAAGGTTTTGGTGAAATATTCAGAGCAAAATCCTATGAGGAAATAGGTGCTGCAGCATTGCTTTCAAGAGCTACAGCTGGAATATATAAAAAAACAGTTATATTTTCTATGCCTGGTTCACCGAATGCTGTTAAAACCGCATTCAGCATAATAATTGATGAACTTCCTCATTTTGTCCATCATGTAAAAAAATGATGAAATTAAATTTTCATCATTATTTTTCTTTTTTAATCAAAAAATTCATCTACAGTAATTAAAGGTTCTAATTCAATACCTTCTTTTTTAAACTCATCAATAGCTCCTTCTTGCCTATCCACAACAACAAAAGCTCTTTTTACATTACCTCCATTGTCCTGAATAGCCTTGATTGCTTTTAAAAGAGATCCGCCAGTAGTTGAAACATCTTCTACAACAATGACATCATCCCCTTCGTTCAATTCGCCTTCAATGAGTTTTGAAGTACCGTAGCCTTTCTTTTCCTTACGAATCATTAATAAAGGAATCTTTGATTCCAAAGAGACTGCTGTAGCTATTGGAACTGCACCTAAGGCAGGACCTGCAACCTTATCAATTTCATCCACATCAATCTTTTCAGTAATCAATTTGGAAATTGTTGACAGGATTTCAGGGTCTGTAATGGCCTTTTTCATGTTGATGTAATAGTTACTTTTCTTTCCGGAGGATAATGTAAAATCCCCTTCAAGAAAAACTTCATTTTCCTTTAACAAATCTATTAAATATTCTTTTGAAACCATATGAATCAATTAAATGTCATCTTCGCCTTTAAGTAAAATTTTATCACCAATAACTTTTACAAGTTCCATAGGCACCATGTTTTCGCTAGCCTTGATTTGTTCTGAAAATCCAGTCTTTTTAATTACCAAATCGGTAATTTCAAATGAATCCTTATCAAAAACAACATCAGTCACTTTACCTACGATTTGGATTTCTGCATCGAGAACCTCTTTTCCAAATAATTCATCTTTAATTCTCATAAAAAACACCTTTGATGATATATTGTATTTTCAATTTAAAATACATTTACTTTCATCGTTTCTCATGTCATGATAGAATTCAAGATTTTTATCGTCAAAGTTAACCACATGAATCATGTCATACAGCTCATCATCCAATTCAGGGTTTATGTCATTTAATTCATTCGGCAAATCTTTAATCAAATCCTTATTGAAGGCCAAACGTTTATCATTTTCAAAAAGGGCACCATAGTAAATGTCGGCTTCAACCAAATCCTGGAACATGTGGCTTCCAAAAGACAATTCCGGAACATACCCCACTTTGCTGTAGGACTCTTCCAGAATGGCTCTGAATTGACTGATTTCTGCAAATACGACAGGAATTCCAAGTTCTGGTGAAGAGGTTCCTATTCTTCCCGGAACAATCAGCATTGATGTTTTGTCATTTTCCTTACAATATGCATTGATTTCACCAATTATCCTGGCTATCAGACTTTTTTTAGCATATGGATATTCATAATACTTATGGGAATCGACATAAACCAACGTTTCAATGTTTTCCTTTCTTGATCTTCCCATTGACGCTTTTCTGATATGGAAATAAGTTTCGCCCACATCCTTAGGTATTTCAATCTCTTCTTTTGTTGTTGAAATCTGAAGAGGCCTGCATTGCAGCAAATTGACAACAAATGAATTCTTTTCACCAATATTGACAGTGTATTCAATGTCAACAGGATAGTCATAAGCGCTTTCAAGAGTCTTGAGCAAATCCTTCATCATGCTGATGAAATTATCGTTGTTTACTATACCGTTACAGTTTACGAAAACAATCTCTCTTCTTTGGCCTCTCTCCCTGTATAACCTCTCGGCTTCGGTGTCATGCTCAATGACCGGGCGTTTTGCATATCTCGGAAGAACCTCCAAACCGTCATCGACCGGAATTTCATGAATGGATACTTCTTTTAAATCCAATACGTCAAGGGAATGCTGTGAATACCTATGCCTTTCAGCAACATTCGGATGATCGATTGCATGAGGCTTATCCAAATTGATAATTCTTGGATAATCATTTTGAGTCCTGTCAACCGCTTTTGTACCAAG
Source organism: Methanobrevibacter sp. (assembly GCA_030539795.1). Lineage (GTDB taxonomy): Archaea > Methanobacteriota > Methanobacteria > Methanobacteriales > Methanobacteriaceae > Methanocatella. Next base: position 5,854 of record JAUNXN010000059.1, on the reverse strand, counting down.
CCCCATAACAAGTCTGAGCATTCCACCATTGCGTCCCATGTCCGGCTGCGGTGAATATGGACTGTATGAAAATCCGACTCCCGCTATTGTAGGGAAGAAGAAGTCGCCATAGTAAGATCCTGAAACCCTTTGAACCAGTAATCCCATCTGCTCATCCATATCGTCCAAATCGTTCAGGCTACGATATTCAAGAGCTGAAATGTTCATGGTACTTGCGTAAACTGTCTTTACGGCTTCCTCAAAAGCGTTGAGCCTGTCCTCAAGGGAACCCTGATTTACACAGAATACTGATTCATACTTTCCAGCGAACGCATTTCCGAACCCGTCCTCAAGAAGGCTGCTTGAACGGACAATGATTGGGCTTTGGCCGAAGTAGTCAAGAACCCTTCTGAACTCGTTTTTGATGTCTTCCGGAAATACACCGTTTTTCAAGCCCTCTTCCAATTCACGACCTGCTTCAAAGTACCCTTCTTTTGTTCTCTGCTTTACCCGGATATTCCACAAGTCATTTGAAACAATGTATGTGTAAAACAAATCTGAGCCTATGTAAAATGAATCGTCAGGTTCAAAATTTGCATACAAATCCGGACGGTCCTTTTCAATGATTTTACGGGCCAAAAGCATACCGCAGGCTTTACCTCCAATCATACCGCTTCCAACTAGACGGTTGTAGATATTGATGTAGTCATCATATTCAAAGTATTGCTTAATCTTTTCAGCCACTTTCTCGTCCTTTGCCATCATCATGGAGCACATCAGTTCACACCTGTCGGATACATCAACACCATTTTGGCGCAAAAGCTCAGTGGCAGTGAAGAATCTCTCCCAGCTGTCAGTGCTCTGCTCGTTATTGTAAGCGGAAGCTGAATTGATTACCTGGTAAAATTTGGAGACCTCCATACCGTCAGTCAAGGTTGTAACGCTGCCGGTTTCAGGGTTGTACTTATGGCCTAAAAACATTGTCTGGGAATATCTGTTCCAAACTTTGAGAGGATGGACATAAACATCATTATTATTGGAATAGACATCCAAAAAGAGCTGTGTTGTTTCCCTGATTTTTGCAATGGATTCAAAGGAGTGCTTTCCTCGGATGACCGGGAAAAACGCTACTGTGTCAAGAATGAATAAATACGGACAGGTAACTCTGAAGAAATTTCCCATCATCAAATCGGTTGCCCATGCAGCCTGCAAATCGGAAAGGCAGTCAAACACGTAAAATGCATCGAATCCCTCTTTTGTAATGATATTGTGGACCTCCAGGGTAAATGATTCGAATTGCTCCATCGGATCGACCTTATAAATCTTAATCCCATTTCTCTCAATCATTGCAAATTCAGTATCGGGATTGTTCCTTTCGGCTTCCAGTTCCTCAAAATCCTCATCAGTCATTGGGATTAACGGCTCATGTTGTCCGAAATTGATGTAAATCAAGTTCCTTTCATCTTCCAAAGCCTGTTTTACATAAGGATTTACAAAATAACTGAATTCCTTTAAATTAGAAACCTGCCATACCACATTATCCCCCAGACGGATATTGTCCAGGGTTTCATCCAACTCATCAATACCTGATTTTACTCTTTCAAAAGCGGCCATAATAAAACTCACCATATGTTCATTTTTTAGTTAAAATATATTACCATTTTGAATTATATTCAATTTAATATATAAAAATATTGAATAATTTTTAATTTGTCGGCAAAATGACTTCCGATTGGCGAATAAAGCAATAATTACCCAAAAATAAAAAATTGTATTTAATATAAACAACATAATAACAACATTACTTTGAAGGTGAATACATGGACGACGAATACTTAACTGTGTCTCAGGTAAATGCCTACATCAATAAAAAGCTAAAAGATGACGTGAATTTGAAAAGAATCTACGTCCGTGGGGAAATATCCAATTTTAAAACTTATCCCAGCGGACATAGCTATTTCACCCTAAAGGACAAAGATTCGCAAATTCCTGCAGTGATGTTCAAAGGAAGAAAATACAACCTTAAATTCCAACCGGAAAACGGAATGAAGGTAATCATCAAAGGTAAAATTGAAGTCTTCGAAAGAGACGGCAAATACCAATTATATGCCAATAGCATGACCGAGGATGGAATTGGCGATTTGCATGTCGCCTTTGAACAACTTAAAAGGAAGCTTAAAGAAGAAGGATTATTCGATGAGACCCACAAAAAAGAAATTCCGAAATATCCTCAAAGGATTGGAGTTGTCACAGCACAAACAGGCGCTGCCATAAAGGACATTATCACAACAATCGAAAGAAGATATCCCTATTGTGAAGTTTTGGTGTTTTCAACACTCGTTCAAGGGGATATGGCTGCAGGCCAAATCGTACGCCAAATCAGACATGCACAACAATATGATATAGATACCTTAATCGTTGGAAGAGGAGGAGGAAGCATCGAAGATTTATGGCCATTCAATGAAGAAATTGTTGCCCGTGAAATCTATGCCTGCAGAATTCCGGTCATAAGTGCGGTAGGCCACCAAATCGACTTTACCATATCCGATTTTGTAGCAGATAAAAGAGCTGCAACACCAACTGCTGCGGCTGAAATCGCAGTGCCTGAAACAAGAGAAGTCAGATACAAAATCAACCAATTATCCCAAAGAGTTAACAAAAGCATAAATGATAAATTGAGTCTCAATAAAGAGAAGGTTGAAAACCTATCCCAAAACCAGATTTTTAAAAATCCAGAATCAATCTATGAAATTAAGGAGATGCAATTGGATAATCTGATTGGAAAATTAAATATTTCATCCTCAAACATAATTTCAAAAAACAAAAGCAAACTGCTCAAAATCGAGGCAAGAGCAGTCTTGAGAAATCCTGAAGAGGTAACAAAAGCCAAACGGGAAACATTTTTGAGGAATGTTGATAAATTAAAAATTTTAAATCCTCTTTTGACATTGAAAAGAGGGTATTCAATAGCTAAAATTGATGATAAAGTCATATCAAGTGCAAAAGATGTGAAAAGTGGAGATGAACTGGATATTGAATTTGATGACGGAACAATTAACACAAAGGTGATATAATGGAAGAATTAAGTTTTGAAGAAAGTTTAGAACAGTTAGAAGAAATCGTGAATAAATTAGAAAGTGGAGACGTGCCATTAGATGATGCCATTGATGAATTTACAAAAGCTATGAATTTGGTCAAAGTATGCAATGCCAAGTTAAATAATGCTGAAGAAGCCATTGCTAAAATTGTCCAGGATAATGGCGATATTGTGGATTTTAATCTTAACGAATAATTTAAAAAAAAGAGAAAAAAAGAAAATTAAAGACTGATAGCATCCGCATCGAAAACATCTATGATGAGATCTGTTGAAACTAAATCTTGAATATTTTCTCCAAATCTAATGAAATGATCTGTTTGCAAATGTGAACCTAAGATTTCTTTAGATTCCCATTGTTCTACAAATAGCAATGTGCCATCTGCAGTATTGGAATATAAATTGTAATCTATATTTCCATCTTCTTTTTTAGTGTTTTCAATTAAATCTTGTGCAAATTCTACAATTTTTGCACATGCATCTTCATCTTTAGGAATTGCCTTTGCTAAAACCATTATCATTTAAATCACCTGTAATATCATAATGCCTATATCTAAATTTAAGTTAAATATTAGGAAATTATGATATACATATTTATATAATTTCCAATATTTAACTAATGTTGAAATCAAATATTCCCAAGCATGCAAAGGAATTCAGATATACAACAATTTATTAATAGAGCAGTATAGAATAATTACACAATTTTTCAAATTTATTGTTCAAATTGTGGAATTCCAGTAATTCTAAGTCCTCCATAATGGGATCTGTACTTAATGTTTAATCCAATTAATAATGGAGTGATTTTTTCAATTATTCTTGATTTTTCTAATATTCCACAGTCGATCGCTTGAATGCCTGGAAGTTTATTTATGAGTTCAATCGCAACTTCTTTAGCTTCTTTATCATCTCCTGCAATTAAACAATCACAGTCAATTTCATTTGGAATATTAGCTAAATGTGAATTACTGATATTACAAAATGCACATATTACCTTTGCACCGGTTCCTTCAAGGATTTTAGCAGTCCTTTCTGCAGCAGAACCTTCCATCAAGTCAATGAAACGGAAAGGTTTACCGCCAATTGCTGTTTCAAGAGGAACAGTTGCATCAAGAACAATTTTATCAGCACAAAATTCTTTAATACCTTCAAGAGTAGGTTTTTGAGCTGCAAGAGGTACGGTAAGAATTAAGATATCTCCTGCTTTTGCCGCATCTTCGTTGGCCATACCTACAATATCTAAATCATAATCTTTAAGTTCTTCAATTGTTTCTTCAACAATGGTTAAAGCCTTTTCTTCTTTACGGGATCCAACAATGATTTCAACTCCTTCAATTGCAAATCTCTTTGCAATTCCAAGACCTTGTGGACCTGTTCCACCAATAACTGCAACTTTCATAATATCACCTTAAAAAAAAGAAATAATATGTAATGATTAAAATCATTACATAAGCCGTATCTAGTCGAGATCTAACATTACTACAGGTTTGATTAAGTCTTTAGGTTTGTCTTTCATCAAGAGTAATGCGTCTTCGATTTTTTCGAGACCTTTGAATTTGTGGGTAACTAATAATTCTGGGTCTTGTCTGCCGCATAATGCTAAGTCAGCAAGTCTTTCCATTCTTACTGCTCCACCAGGACATAATCCGTTTGTAATGTTGATGTTTGACATTCCGCAACCCCATTCTACACGAGGAATCAATACGTTGTCAGCACCACTTAAGTAGTTTACGTTGGATACGGTTCCTCCTGCTTTTGCAGATTTGATTGCTTCAGCCCATGTGTTTTCTAAGTTACCACCTGCAATAACTACTGAGTCTACACCAGCACCGTCAGTTAATTCTCTTACTTGTTCGTCGATTGGTCCGTTTTTATAGTTGATGATGTCGGTTGCACCGTATTTTTTAGCAACTTCAACGGAAATTGGACGAGTACCTGCTGCGAATAGTCTTCCTGCACCTAAACATGCAGCACCAGCAATAGCGGAAAGACCTACTGCACCAATACCGATAACTAATACAGATCCACCTAAAGGAATGTTTGCGTTTTCGGAACCCATCATACCAGTAGACCACATGTCGGTTAACATACATGCACCTTCGTCGGATAATCCGTCAGGGATGAATGTTAAGTTTGCGTCTGCCATGTTTACGTGGAATCTTTCACCGAATACACCGTCTTTGAAGTTGGAGAATTTCCAACCACCGAGAGGTTCGGTTGTTTGTGATGGGAATCCTCTTTGTGCAGCTTCGTCATCCCAGTCAGGAGTAATAGCAGGGACGATTACACGGTCACCAGGTTTGAATTTTTTAACCATGTCACCTACTTCAACAACTTCACCAACAGCTTCGTGACCTAAAATCATGTCTCTTCTGTCACCGATAGCACCTTCCCATACGGTGTGGATATCGGAAGTACATGGAGATACACAAGTTGGTTTAACAATTGCGTCTAATGGTCCACATTCAGGAACTTCTTTTTCTACCCATCCGATTTCATTGAGTCTTTTCATTGCAAATCCTTTAAAAGTTGCCATTTTTTCACCTCTTTTAATTAAAACATTCATATAAAATTTAAGTGAAAAAACAAGTAACTATAAACAAAAAATGTTTATAAATAACGTGTTTAAACACTTATTTCTTTAAAAACATGGTAAAAAACATGTTAATTTTGAAATAACTAAATAGAATACAAATGTTTTCTATTCTAATGTATGACAAGTCCCATATATAAAAGTTACTACTTATTAGTGTAAATTTTTAGTATTACTAATTAATTAAG
>JAUNXN010000166.1:1363-2389 GCA_030539795.1 Methanobrevibacter sp. | reverse complement strand
AATCTTGTCGGAACAAAATGCTGATAATTCGGCATTTTATGAAATTTATAAAATTTTAGCGAAAAATATTACGTCTGATGAATCTCACTAATTTCAATACTATGAAATATAATATTGCAACGAAGAATACAAATGCGACAATAGTAATCAGCATTATTAATTTGTAAAGATTGGAATCTTCATTGACAAATGTAATTTCACCCATTTTCTGATAATCAGGAGCTATTGGAATCTCTTTTGCCTTGAATACGGTATTATTGAAATAGACATCATCAATGCAGCCTGTATAATCCACGCCTAATTTAGATCCGTCTTCATTTGCAACAAAAATCTCTGTTTTATTGAATATTTTATCAACATTAAAATCATAGGTGATAATTTCACGTCTGTCAAGCCCGTATTTGTCTGATTGAGACAAATCATTCATTATTTCGATTTTATCTCCATTGTAAACTGAAAGTTCACCGGATCGTGACAAAGAATAGTTATTTGGAATAGAAATATAATGATTAGGTTCTAATTTTCCAGTTTTAACCTTATCCACACAGGCAAAACCATAATTACCGTTAGGAGCTTTGATTACAGCATGTCCTCTACCATATGGCTTTAAAATCTCTTGAATTTGAGTTAAACCGGATTCGGAAATGGAATAATCATCAGTAATCATTTTAGCGGTGATATTTTCACATTTCTCATTGCTGCTGCCGTCATTTATTCCGCCCAATCCAATCATCCAACCGTCATCTGTGATGATTACATGATTGAAATAGCCTCCATCAGTCTTATATTGCTTGATTGCAGGAAATCCATGCCAAACGACCTTTTCAATATGTATGTCGGCAGTTACATTTGAATCACGCCTATAAGACATTATTGCATCATTTCCATCCAATTGCATAACAATGGAGCAGCACCCAAATAATGGATTATCATCCGTATTATTGACTATTACGATACCATCAGTTATATTTTCACTGTTGTTAGCATACGCTAATCCTAATAGTGAAATAAATATTACAACAATAG
>JAUNXN010000166.1:0-1353 GCA_030539795.1 Methanobrevibacter sp. | reverse complement strand
AAATTAAAAATCTATTCTTAAAATTCATAAATATCAAAAAAAACTTAATTTGCTAAATATATATTAGAATTACATTATATTTAAATTATTTTGATATTAAAAAATAAAAAAGAAAAAAAGTCAATCAATTGTTAAATCTTCTGGAATTGACTTTTAGTTTTTGTTTCATTTGTTCACGGTCAATATGAATATATTTGTCTGTTGTTTGTGAATTAGAGTGTCCTGCAATTGATTGGACCTCGGCAACAGTCAATATTTCCGCATAATGTGATAATGCAGTGTGTCTCAGGATGTGAACACTGACGTTTTTGGCGTAATTTACCGGACAATCAAGTCCTTCACTCTCGATTCTCTCATCACACTCACGTGCATGTTTTTTGATTATATCCTGAACTCCACGCTTTCCTATACGCTTGCCCTTGATATTGGTGAATAACTCTTCACGAGTGACTTCTTCAGCGGCCTTGTTTCTCTGAATTACCGGACGATATACATCATGAGTGTTTTTCCTGAGCTTTGTGATTCGATCCATCATCATATCATTGAGGCTGACCAATGTATCGTAGGTGATAAAGGTGGTTCTGTCTTTCAATTCTCCTTTGGTGGTTTCTGCACGTAGATAAACATCAATAAACTCATCAGAATCATTTGGAAGTATATAGAAACCCTTTTCATCCAGTGGAACTTGAATATCGCTTTTGTTTAACAGCACCAGTTCCTTAAGCCTCATGCCGGAATCAATGAATGTCCTGCAAATTGCATAATCTCGAATATTACCACTCTGTTTGATTGTATCAAGGAAAAAATTAGATTGTGGCCAGGTTAAAGAGATTTTCTCAATTCTTTTTTTAGCGGTTTCAGGATCTTCTGCCTTAACTTCAATGATATCCTTCATTTTAATTGTTTCGTGCTGGATTTCCTCCTGAACATCTTCTGAGTTGATGAATTCCAAAATGTTCATCATATATGTTTTTACTGTGGTCCTTTTATTCCCACGCTTTTTTAAACAGTGCCTACGATAATGTCTCAATTGCTTTTTAACGTTATCACTGTTTAATTCATCTATTCCTTCACTTTCTAGATATTCTATGAATTTGGATATATTGAATGTCTGTTTTCTTATGGTTTCCTCTGTTAAGTTTTTTACCTCTTGCTTTTCTTCTAAGTATTCATCTAGGTAGTCTGTTAGCTCATCAACTTCAATCATAAGCCATTTTTCCTCCTAAATTTTTATACCTAACCCTTGATTATACTATTGAATTTTTTAGTATATAAATACTTCGTATCTTTTCATTTTAACTGTATATTATTACATAAAATATACGTTCTCTTTATATATAAAATTTGGATAAT
>JAUNXN010000165.1 GCA_030539795.1 Methanobrevibacter sp. | reverse complement strand
ATGTTAACAACTATAAATACACCTAACTTACATATAATATACTAACAACTTATTAGGGAAGAATCAAAAATGAAGAAAAGATATATTTTTTTAATTGCAATCATATTTTTCCTGGCCCTGACAACGATTCATGCTGAATCCAACGATACAGCAATATCAGTTTGCGAAAACCCGGAAATCAATGAGTCACCATTGGCAGTAAGCGAGGACACACAGGAACTGTCCCAATCCAATGAAGACACAAAATTAGAACAAAGCTATTTCTACGATGCAGATGATGACGAATACTACGATGACGACACCGTAATCACCAGTAATGTCGTAAAATATTACGGAGACACCAGCAAAAAGTTCAAGGTGAAGGTTCTTGATGACGACTACGATGAAATGGAAGGAGTCTACGTTTCCTTCGGAAGAGACTGGGACAGCCTTAAAGAAAAGCAAACCAATTCATATGGAAATGTCTATTTCCCAATCAACTACAAGGTCGGAACACATTACGTCATGACCTACATCGAATGTGAAAACGATGACGGCACAACAAGCGACAACTACTTTTTAGCCGAAAACAAGGTCACAGTCAAATCAACTATCCCTACCAAGACACTGTCCAAACACATCAATGAAAAGAACAAAAAGTTCAAAATCAAGTTTCTGGACACAAAAGGAAAGCCCTTGAAAAACACAAAGGTCCAAATCAAAGTCAAAAACAAGGTCTACAAGGTCAAAACCAACAGCAAGGGAATTGCTTCCATTAAAATCAATGCCTTCAAGGTTGGAAAACACACAATAACTGCAATCAATCCAAAAAGCAAGGAAAAACGCAAAATCACAGTTACCATCAAAAAGAAATATGTGGTTAGAACAACCATTGTCAAAGTCAAAAAGGTTAAGGATGGCGAACTTTTCATTAAGAAAGGTAAGAAATTGCCGTACGGTAAAGGCGATGCAGTAATATGCTTCCCAGAATACCGCAAATCCTCCCAGTATCCTCGTGGATTGAACATCGATGCATGGTATTATGGAAACGGTAATGAAGATATTAGCCCACACCACATCAAATTGATCAAGGCAAAGGTTTACTACAAAAGCGGCAGCGGAAAAATCAAGACTAAAATTGTTAAGTCAAATAAGTATGGATGCTACATGTACGCTCCATTCATGAAAAACTATGCTCCGTATAAGGTAAAAATTTGGTATAAGGCTTAAATGAGAATATTACTTATTCTCATTCCTGTTTTTTAAAAAAAAACTAGTTGAATAATTAAGTTCAATAGTGCTGCCCACCTACTCAGTCGGATTTTTATCATCCCCAACAGTCTTATGTTTCTTACACTTTATCACTTCAATGCAATATTGTGTTTAAAAAGATATAAAGCATTAAAATCAGATATTATAATTAAGGCAAATTACATGAAAATTTGTAAAAATAAGAGTTGGGGAAAATCATGAAAAATATAAAATTGAAGGGAATGGTGTTTTTCATTTTATTATTCCTGCTTGTTGGCGTTGCATCAGCAAGTGAAGACAATATGACCGACACATTCAACATTCCGGATGATACTCAAAGCGAAATTGAACTTTCAAGTGATGATTCAGGCGATTCTTTAAGTGTTGAAAATGATGTGGATGAACCTGTAAGCGCAGAAAACAGCTTAGACGAACCTTTGAGTGTGGAAAGTAATGACAAACTGGAAATTGAGTCAAATGATGATGTTTTAAGTTCCGATTACATATCCGTTGCCGATATAACCACCTCCACAATCACAGGCTATGCCGGAGACTATATAACCTTAAAGGCTACAGTCAAAAATGATTTTGGAGAAGCACAAGAAGCTACCGTTGAATTCAGATTCAACGGCCAGACATACACAACAACAACCGACTCCAATGGCGTTGCTACTTGGACCCTCAAATGTCCAAGCTCCGCAGTTTGGGACACTTCAAGCAAAACAAAAGGAAGCATACTCACCAAAACAACAACCTACAAAAAATATTATGTCTGTGATGTGACAGCATACGGCATCGGCTACTACCCAAATACCGACAGTTTCAACGTGATTTCAAAAAAGGCGAAAGTTGTCAAAAAGTATAAAATCATTAAAAAGAAAATAACCAAGACAATAAAAGTTAAAAACGGCGATAAACTTTATAAATGGGGAAAATATGCCGCTGCAACAAGCAAATATAAAAGCGGATCTTTTACATACATAGAATCCGCAATGGCTAAGAAAAATTCAGGCTTGATTTCATTCTTTGTAAAACACCACTACAAAAAGAACGGAAAATGGAAATGGACTAAATGGAAAAAGGTGACAAAAGGATATTATTATCAATTCCATTATGGAAGTGCAGTAAAATGCGATAAGATGAAATTCAGATACACCCA
>JAUNXN010000164.1 GCA_030539795.1 Methanobrevibacter sp. | reverse complement strand
CGAAACACAATTTTTCAACCGAACAGATGAAATCAACATATTATCAAACTTATTAATTAGCACTGAATTCAACTCTTCGCCTACAATACTCCTAACAGGGATTAGAGGGGTTGGAAAAACAGCACTCATCAAAAAAATCAAAAACAAGTTCAAAAAAGAATATTTAGTTGTAGACATCGATTTATCCAGAAGCAATGCATACCAACAAAAAAACCTCACAAGAGCAAGTATGATTAAAATAATTTATGACACAATTATCAAATCATCAAAAGAATTTGGCTTAAAAACAATCAACAAGCAAATAGAAAAATATTTTAAAACAAAAAATTTCAAAATAGATAAACTTTTATCCTATGAACACATTCCAATTCCAATATTCGAAAGCGAAGACAATTACGAAAAATTAGCTGAATTTGTAATGGAATTACCTCAAAAAATTTATGAGAATAATGATAAACTAAAAGGGGTTTTCATATTCATTGATGAAATCCAATTAATGAAAGATTTAGGTGATGAACTGAATGGATTTTTATGGTACATGCGCAGTTTCATCCAAACACAAAAAAATGTTGCATACCTATTTTGCGGAAGCATGAGCTTAAAAGATAGTTTAATAAATGATTTGAATGGAAATCAAGGAGCATTTGGAGGAAGGATGCTGACAATTGAAATTCAACCATTTTCAAAACAAACCACTGAAAACTATATTAAATCAATGACAAGAAACATACAGCTCGATGATGATGGATTTGAAAGATTTTACAAATGTACACGTGGAATTCCATATTACATCAATATATAGTAATTTAACAAACTAATTTTATAGTTTTTATATACTATTTTTATTTTTATATTAACTGTGGAATAAATTTATTTACTGTTGTTTTATACAATGAATCAGTTGATGTAGCATCCAAAAATAATTTTATCGAATTATCAATTAATTCTTCTTTTGTATCAATTGTTTTCTTTTTTAAATGTAATTTAGAATAATCCCAAGACCCTTCTATAGGATTTAACTCTGGAGAGTACTCTGGTAAAAATAACAAATAAATATTTAATAAATTTGCTACTTGAAATGTGAAATCTGATCTATGAGTTGGAACATTATCTAATATTAAAACTATTCTTCTTTCAAATTTTAAATTTTCAGTTAAAAAATCATTATTTAATAAATTAAGTATGTGATCTAACTTTATTTCTTCTTGTTTCTTGGGATTTTCTGTTGATTCTCTTTTGCAATGTTTACCTAATTTTCTAGATAATGTAGCTTCATCATCATTTTTATTATTTTTTAAAGACCTCAATAATCGTGCCACAAAATTATCATTTGAAGGACTATTAGCACTTATAATCCTCCGTATTTCTTTTTTTGACAAAATCAAATTATTTAAAATATCATTTAATAAGTTTACAGTTTCATAATCTTCAGAAAAATCCTTTCTAAGTTTTATTAAAACTTCGGCAAATGATTCTTTTTTTAAAGTACCCATTGGATATATTACAGATTCTCCAGTAATATTTAATGCTCCAAATAAGTTAATTTTTAATTCTTCCTTAGTAATTTCTTTTACATTCTTATGACCTTGTTTATAAAGCTGTTTTCCAGTTTGAATCTTGAGTATGTGTGATGTTTCATCCACAAAGAAAACAATATCATTTTCTGTTATATTTGCTTCCTCAATGTTTTTTTAAAGATTTCTTCATTGTTTTCAGGAGCTTCTTTAAAAGTAGGTCTTGGTTTACCATAATTAAAGCCCAAATTCCTTACTATTTGACAAACATAAGTCAAACTAAAATGAATATTCATATCTTCAGCTAATATCTTTTGCACATCAGTCATGCTTAAGTTATTTCCATCCAATATTCTTTGTTCTAATTCATTTTTAAGTTCATCTGTTAAAATTGATGGTCTTCCACCACCAAAATTAGGTTTTAATCCATCTAATCCATATTTTTCACAATTTTTAGCCCAACTATGGACTGTTGGAAAAGATACTTCAAGAGTATCTGCAATATCAGAGAGTTTATTTCCTTTAGAAAACAATTTCATAGCAATTAAACGTTCATAATATCGTCCATTGCCCTTTGATTTTTTAATTTCTTCTTTTAATTCCTCTTCATCCATAACATTAAAAATATTAATTTTACTTTTTCCTGCCATGAATTATATATTTATAATTTATCTATTAAAAAAGTTTGTTAAATTACTATATTTGCAAAATATCTTCCCGAAAACATAACCTTAACTGAAAATAATATCATTGAATTATTCAAGGATTCAATTGATTATCTCGCTATCCATTTCATATACATGTGGTCTAAATTAACATTTCAAGAACAAAAAATCATAATTTCACTACTTGAAAATCCAAAAAAAAGAATAGAAGT
>JAUNXN010000058.1 GCA_030539795.1 Methanobrevibacter sp. | reverse complement strand
TTTAAGCAGGTTCTTTTGGACTCAGGCAACACCAAGTTACTGCCTGTTCAGTATCTGGCCATTAAGGAAGGGCTTTTAAAAGGTGAGGATTTGCTTGTTGTAAGCGCAACGGGTTCTGGTAAAACTTTAGTTGGCGAGCTTGCAGGAATCACAGAGGCCCTTAAAGGCAAAAAGTTCATCTTTCTGACTCCATTGGTTGCTCTTGCAAACCAAAAGTATCGTGATTTTAAAAAGAAATACAAAAAATTGGGCTTGAAAGTAGCCATTAAGGTTGGAAGAAATCGTGTAAAGGCGAAAGGCGAGTTAAAGCTTCCGGATTCTGATGTATCAAAAGCTGACATTGTCGTTGCAACCTATGAAGGGATAGATTATCTTTTGAGAAACGGCAATTCAAAATCATTGTCAGGCTTGGGAGTTGTATTGATTGACGAAATCCATATGATTGATGATGAAGACCGTGGAACACGCCTAAACGGATTGATTAAGCGCTTAAAGAATTTATATCCCAAAACTCAAATCATCGGGCTTTCCGCTACTGTCAAAAACCCTGAATTTTTAGCTTCAGAATTCAATATGAAGCTGGTTCAATATTCAGAACGCCCTGTTCCGCTTGAGCGACATTTGGTTTATGTGAGAAACGAGTCACAAAAGCGTCATTTGATGAGAAGTCTTGTTCAAAAGGAATTCCATACAAAATCCAAGAAAGGCTTTAGGGGCCAAACAATCATATTTACAAATTCAAGGCGCAAAACCCATCAGATTGCCAATTATCTGACCAATAAACGGGTTAATGCCCAGGCTTACCATGCCGGATTGTCATATTACAAAAAGGAAAAGATTGAAAAGGACTTTGACAAGGGTAAAATATCATGTGTTGTAACAACGGCGGCCCTTGCGGCAGGTGTGGACTTTCCGGCTTCACAGGTAATATTCGATTCACTTGTAATGGGAAACAAGTGGATCAATCCCAACGAGTTTTCACAGATGCTGGGCCGTGCCGGAAGGCCATCCTATCATGACAGGGGTATCGTTTATCTCCTGCCTGAGGTGGGAAATGACTTTGCAGGAGAATCCGAAGAGTCAAAGGCATTGGACCTTCTGGAAAGCAATCATGAAGATGTCTATATTGAATATGATGAGGAGTCAGCCTATGAGCAGATTTTAGCGGATATATCCTCCACTTCAATCAAATCAAGGGATGAATTGAATAAGTTTTATAAAAACATAGATGTCCCTGTTTCCTTGAAAATCGCAGTCGATGAGATGGAAGATCTGGAATTAATAAATGTATCGGCAAACAATAAATTGGACGTAACAAAGTATGGAAGGGCAACGTCAGTATCATTTTTATCAATTGAAGAAGCGGAGTTCATTAAGAATACCTTAAATGACCATGAATACCTGAAAAGATATGTTGGACATTCTCCAATGTATAAGAAAAAGGAAAAATACGACAAGCTGAAAGTGCTGATTTTGGCTATGGCCCTTGATTTGGAAATGTTTGAAAACGCATACCTGTCAAGTGTCATTCACAATCAGATTTCTAATGCATTGAAAATCAAATTTTCGACAAGACTCTTTGCAGAATCCACTTTGGATATCATATCTTCAGGCGAAGCTATTGAAAAGGTCGACAAGAAATTCCAGGATGCGCTTATCGCTCTTCAAACTGATTTCATGCAGTGCAACTGTCAGGAGAGGCCATTCTGCAGCTGCATGCAAAGGGGAATTTCTGAAGTGATAATCCATGAAAGGCTTAAGGGCAAAGATCCTCAGGACATATCCACCAAACTCTTTAGAAAATATCAGATTCAGGTTTATCCTGGAGATATTTTTTCATGGCTTGATAATTTCGTCAAGAATCTGGATGCGATTAAGAGGATTTCAAGTTCATTTAACAAAAATAATATAGTTAAAAAAACTAACTATTTAATCAAGAAAATAGAAAATGGGTGAAATGCAATGTATGCAGAAGATAAAATTTTAGTTGGTTGTAATGAAAATATGGATGTATTTGCATTACCGAAGATGTCTAATAGACATGGTGTTATAGCCGGTGCAACAGGAACCGGTAAGACTGTTACTTTAAAAGTACTTGCAGAATCTTTTTCAGACATGGGAGTGCCTGTATTTTTGGCAGACATGAAAGGTGATGTTTCAGGACTTGCAAAAGTCGGCTCAACAAACGACTTCATTGCAAGAAACGTCGAGGCATTTTCCCTTGAAGAGAAAGGATTCAACTTCAAGTCATATCCTGTCGAATTCTGGGATCTGTTCGGTGAAAAAGGCCTTCCAATCAGGGTAACACTATCTGAAATGGGACCGATGCTGCTTTCAAAAATCTTGAACTTATCCGAAGCACAGGAAGGTGTTTTAAATATTATATTCCGTGTAGCTGATGACGAATCCCTTTTAATCATTGATTTGAAAGATTTAAAGGCAATGATTAATCATGTCGTTGAAAACAAGGACAAGTATGAAAGCCAATACGGTGCAATATCTCCTAAATCAGCAAATACAATCTTGAGGACTTTAATAGCATTTGAAGACCAAGGGGGAAACCTCTTTTTCGGCGAACCTGCATTGGATTTGAATGATTTCATGCAGGTTGATGACAACGGAAAAGGAGTCATCAATGTTTTGGATGCTCAAAAATTATCCCTATCTCCTGAAATATACTCAACATTCCTTCTTTGGATGATGTCCAGCCTATATCAAAACTTGCCTGAAGTGGGAGACATGGACAAGCCTAAATTCGTATTCTTCTTTGATGAGGCACATTTGCTGTTCGATGAAATCTCACCTGAATTCGGCAAGAAAATCGAACAGATTGTAAGGCTCATCAGGTCAAAAGGTGTAGGATTATACTTTATTTCACAATCTCCTGCAGACATTCCTGATGACATATTGGCTCAATTGGGTAATAGGGTTCAACACGCACTTCGCGCATACACTCCAAAAGACCAGAAGGCAGTGAAAGTGGCCGCTGAAACATTCAGGCCAAACCCTAATTTCGGCACTGCTGAAGTGATATCCAATTTAGGTACCGGTGAAGCTTTAGTGTCAGTTTTGGATGAAAAGGGAGCACCAACTGTTGTAGAACAGGTCAAAATCGTACCTCCTCAAAGCCACATAGGATCTATTGAAGACGATTTGCGCCAACAAATCATTGACATATCCCAATTCAAGTCAAAATACTGGGAAGCTGTTGACGGCGAATCAGCTTATGAACTGCTATTGAACAAGATTGATTCAAATCCGAATATTGAAAGTGAAGTTCCTGCCGCTGATAAGGAAATCCTTGAAGAAGTCAAAACTCAAAAAGAGGAAGCTCCTGCAGAAGCCCCAGCCCAACAGGGTTCTGTTTTGGTTGACATTTTAGGTACTGTCCTTGCAGGTCAGACCAAAACCACTACCCGTAAAAGAACCAAGAAGTCCGAACCTCAAAAGATGGTTGAAAAGGCAGCTTCACAGGCAATGAACACTGCCGCACGTGAAGTAACAAAAGGAATCATGAGAGGAATATTCGGACAGATGAAATGAGGTGATGTAATGGCTCATCCACACAAAAATGCAATTGCCGAGATGGATGCATCATCATTGATTTCCATTATTGCCGAATCCAAGATGACCTATGTTCGTGAAAATCTAAGCATCTTCCTGCATGAAAGTCAGATAAAGCTTTTAAGAAACGTTAAAAAGCATGAAAAGCCTCATCACAAAAAGGTCAGAATCAGGGAATATGAAAAGGCCGACAAGGATGATTTGTTTAACATGCATTTGGGCTTATATCTGAATAAATACAAGAAACTTGAAAAAAACGGCTTGATTGAAATTGATTTGAACCCTGATAATGGCTTGCCGTATGACTGCTTATTGACTGGCAAGGGAATTGAAATCCTTGAGGAGATCGCTCGTTTGGAAAATGAATGGGAAGGAATTGTCGGCATATCTGAAGATGACAGGGAAGTCTTGAAGAAATTGGCTTTGGATTCCTTTGAAATTTCATATAAACACAAGAAAAATAAAGGCTTCATTTTCTAAAATAATTGTATTCCATAGCTATTGAGTTGTAAGCGTTTTCAACACTCTCAATAGCCTCTTTTCTATTTTTAAAGTAATAAAGATGACTTTCACAATGGCAGTCTGAACATCCGAATCCTTCGACTCCGGTTGTTTTTGCTGCAAGGTATTGTGATAGTTCACACTCTATCTTTCGGTCTGATTCATTGTAGATGACATCTGTAATTTCAGCGCTTTTTAAAAGGTAGTCAATGTGCCAATGGAGCTTCTTTTCGTCGCTTAAGTGTCTTGTGATTCTTGCTTTCAGCGAATTCATCGCCGAGCCCACATATACATAATGGCCTTTCTTGAACGTAATCTTTCCAAGCTTTTTGCCGATTTTTATTGTTTTTTCATCATTTAAAGAAATGACTAGACAGTAGCAGCCTTTCATCATATTTAAATTATGTTTAAGGTAACTTATACTTTTTTTAAATTTTGGTTGATTATTTATAAGATTAACCATATAAATTAAATCAATATAAAAAAATATTTTTAATTTGTGGAGGTCAAAAAATTGTTTGTAAAAAAGAATAGAACCATTATTCTGGCTTTGCTGGCATTATTTTTATTGATGATAATTCCAGCAAGCTTTGCGGCAGATAATGGTACTGAAATGTTAAGTTATGATGATACTAATGATACTCAAGTAGTTTCAGTTCCTTTGGAGAGGGACATATTGTCTGCGGGCGAAATTTATTTTGATGCATCAGCCGAAACTGATGGGGACGGATCTGTAAATAGTCCCTATAAATATTTAAGGGCAAGCAGAATACAGTCAAACTGCAATTTGCATTTTGCAAATGGGGAATACCAACTGGACACTTATAGAGATATTAATCAGGTAAATATCATAGGCAGTGATGTCGACAGGACAATAATTAAATATGATGGTGTTGCCTTTACGGTCAACAACCAATTAACCGTTAAAAACATAACATTTATCGGCACATCCATTACCAATCATGGCAAATTCAATGCAACAAACACTGTTTTCGAAGATGGTAGCGGGTCCAGGCCGGATTCTTACGGAAATAATTATGGTGGAGCCATTTTCACCGATACCGGTTACTCAAATGCCTATGTGAATGTTGACAACTGTACCTTTAAAAACAATTATGCAGTATATGGAGGAGCCATTTTCATTGGAAGCGGTAATCTGAATGTTTACAATTCCTTGTTTTTCAATAACTATGCATACAATTATGGCGGTGCGATAGCTTGCGAGTATATTGGCAATGTAAGCATTTCCAAATCCAAGTTCTATAATTCAAGGTCCCTGGCGGATGCAGGCGGAAGCATTTATATCAAGCAGTCATCCAAATTCAATGCAGACCATGTTGATGTTGCAAATTCATCTTCAACCTTTGGAGGTGCAATAACAACATTGAAAACCCCTGTTTCATTGTTTTATGTTAATATGACCAATAATTCTGCAAAATATGATGGAGGGGCAATTTTCCATATGTATGGTAATTTTACTCTGATTTCTTCTGCTTTTAAAGACAATTCCGCTTCTAATGGTGGAGCATTGTTCATTGACAATTCCACTAGTGTTTTTGTTAGACAGAATACCTTCACAAACAATTGGGCAAATAGCACTGGTGGAGCCATATATTCTCTTTTTTGTCGAGTGACATCTCCGTATCAAGCCTTTAACGGATTTGTTTCAAATAAAGCAGCTCATGAAAATGACTGTTATGATGTCAAAACTCTTAACTTGAATATAGGCAGTGGAAATTATACAATGTATAAGGCAGATACAACTCCAATCGATTCCATTCCAAGTAGTTACAGCCTAATTGATGCAGGATACATCACCAGCGTTAAAGACCAACAGACAAGCGGTAACTGCTGGGCATTTACTGCCATGGCCGTTTTGGAATCATGTATTCTAAGGGCAAATGGGGATTTATTCGACCTGTCTGAAGAGAACATGAAGAATATCATTGCATTGTATTCTGATTATGGCTGGAATGCGATTGACACCAACGACGGTGGTTATAGCAATATGCCTTGGGGATATCTTGCAGGCTGGTTAGGTCCGGTAAATGAGATGGATGACATGTTTGATGACAGGTCAACTCTATCTCCTATTTTAAACAGCATAATGCATGTTCAAAACATTAAATTTTTACAGCGCAGCTCATATACCGATAATGATGAAATCAAAAGGGCTATTTTAAATTATGGTGCTGTAGGAACCAGCATATATCAGGATTCATATTATCTAAATCCAAATACTTATGCATTTTACTGCTGGTATAATACACCTTGCAATCATGCAGTCACTATTGTCGGATGGGATGACAATTATTCAAACTCTAATTTTAGATGGGGAAGCGATATTGGTAACGGCGCTTGGATTGTAAAGAATAGCTGGGGTTCCTCATGGGGGGATAACGGATATTACTATGTTTCCTATTATGATGCGAATTTTGCAAGGCCCGGTGATGAAAATTGTGCATATACAATTGTTTTGAATGACACCATCAAATTAGACAAGAACTACCAGTATGACATTGCAGGAATGACAGATTACTTCTTAATATCTTCACCACAGGTATGGTATAAAAACGTCTTCACCGCCTCTTCAGATGAATATCTTGCTGCGGTTTCTACATATTTCGAGAAAGCCTGTGAATGGTCAGCGTCAGTTCTGGTAAACGGCGAGCTTAAGGACGTCTTGTCAGGAACAACTGATGCAGGATATTACACTTTCAATTTAAACAGACATATTTCACTGAAAACCGGTGATGTCTTTGAAGTCATCTTCAATGTTACAATGGAAGGGGGAGCAGCTTTTCCAGTGTCTGAAATTTATTCTCTAAATAAGCTGGTTTACGCTCCGCAAACATCATTTGTAAGTTATGACGGTGTAAATTGGCAAGATCTGTATAATTTGTCCTGGGCATACTCTACACATCACTACAGTTCACAGACAGCATGCATAAAGGCATTCACTTATCTGAATCCGATCAATACCTTGACATTGTTTAATTTTATCTTTAACAGGGAAGACAATCAATTGAATATAACTGCAATTGTTAAGGATGAATACGGCAACCTGTTGAAATACGGTAATGTCACTTTCAGCATAAACGGCGAAATTCAAAGTGTTGAAATCGCAAACGGCAAAGCAGGTTTATTGTATGACTTAATTAACAAAACCAATTCCATTTCCGCAACATTCGATGCAGAAGGTTATAACGTGTCTTCAAATCAAACTGTCTATACAGTTCCGAAGATGAGCGCCGAGATAAGCCTTGAAATAAATCAGCATTATAATGATGTGGATTTGGCAATAAGCGTAAACAGGTTAATCAATGAAACTGTTTTGGTTGATATCAATGGAAACAGGACATTTCTGGAGCTGGTTAATGGATTTAAAGTATTGTCTTTGAAAAATTTAAGCAATGGCAACTATGACATCAATATTTCATTTGTCAATGATTCAGACTATGATGTGGTTCCATTCATCGGCAATTTCATAATTGATTTGTCTAAAACAATCATCATATCCAATGACCTGACAGCAAATGACGAAAATGAGTTCATATACAACATAACATTAATTGACGAGTACAATAATCCGATACCTGACAGGAATATAATATTTACAGTAAACAACGGCACCTATGTCAATAAGACAGATGAAAACGGTCAGGCCATATTGGTTTTAAACTTAAACAAAGGAGTGTATGATGTTGATATTGCATTTGATGGAGACAATGATTATTTCAAGTCAAATGCAAGCAATTCAATCAATGTTAAAGGCAAGGTACTGATTTCCTTAGATGTAACCCCTTACAAAAACATCGCTTTTATAAATATTCAGGGATCCAATAACATTAATGAGACATTTACGGTATTGGTCAACGACAAAGCATATTACATTGATTCAAAAGATGGATTTGCCACTTTGAAATTAAGGAATTTATCCATTGGCGTTTATAATGTTACAGTATTGTTAAATGAAAGTGAATATGACTTTAACGAGGCAACTTCACAATTTATGATATATTCAAAAGGTTCTATTGAAATCAACAGCAGCATTGAGATTTCCGGTGATGATTTGGTCGTTGATATTGAAATAGCAAATGCAACCGGAAGTGCACTTGTAATAATGGACGGCAATATCAATGTTGTCAGTCTTAATAACAGCAAAGCAACTTTTACAGTTAAAAATATTGCACCTGGAAATCATTCAATTGTGATAACCTATGACGATGATGATTTTGGACAAGCAGTCAAATCTGAAGTAATCGATGTTCCTAAAAAAGCATCTGGCGTTGAATTAATTGTGAACAATACAAAAGTCGGTCAGAAGTCAACAATTCTTGTTAGCGTTACACCAAATGCAGGAGGATTAGTTTCTATTGACATTAACGGAACACCATATCTGATTAATTTATCTCAAACAAATGTTCTGGAAGTGACTTTTGACAAGGCTGGTGAATATTCTGTTGTTGCTAATTATTGTGGTGATGATGTCTATGATTCCAGCGTATCTGATACAGCAACCATAACCGTTAGTGATAAGGATGCTGCCAACATCAATGTTGAGATAGTCTCCCGGGACAATCTTTTTGTTGGAGATGAAATCGAAATAATCGTTAAAGCGGACACTGATGCCGAGTTGGTTGTAATGGTTAATGATGAACGTATTGCTCCTGTTTCTTCTCAAAGTAATTTAGGAGCATCAATAAGCAATGTTCTCAAAGCCACTAATGGAACTGTCTACAGTTACATTGCCGATAAATCAGGAATTTATAATTTGACTGTAATCGCTGGAGAAACTGACGATTATGCATCAGGATTATGCTGGCAATCATTTTATGTTGCTAAAAAAGATGCAAAACTAAATATAACCCCTATAACTGGTGTCAAAGTCGGTGATGTAGTTGATATTGTTGTTGATAATGAAACTGATGGTGCCTTGACAATTAAAGTAAACGGTGAAGTTGTGGATGGTGAATACGCAATCGTTAGAGGCGGCTCATACACTGTTGTTGTTGAAAGTGCAGCAACTGACGCTTATAATGCTGGATTTGCAACCTACAACTTCGAAGTTGAAGAGCCTGTAGAACCGGTAACCAACATTACTGTTATTGTCGATGGTGAGGAATATACTATTCCTGCCGTTAATGGCACTGTTATTGAAACCAACATGTCCAAGGAACTTGAAGAAGCAAAACAGAATATCACTGACTTAACTGGTCAATTAGAAGAAGCTAATGCTAAGGTTGATAATTTGACTGGTGAATTAAATGAGGCAAATAAGACTATTGCTGATTTAACAGATGAGCTTGTTGATGCTAATAAGACTATTGCTGATTTAACAGATGA